>JAOZGP010000034.1 GCA_027491735.1 Thermoproteota archaeon
AGGATGGGGTGGACTGGGGAGCTTGACCGATGACTTGAAGGTGCCCTCAGGAAGGCCATCCCATCGAATCCCATGGGAGGCCCTGGACTGTGTGAGAGGAGCTGAGGGAGCGGCTGGTGACCAAGACGGTAAGTTGTGAGGATCAATTCCGTGAGCTTGCTAGTGGCTTGGGTGATCTTTTGAACCCCCTGAATGATAAACTTTTAATTTTGGCTCCACCAGCCCGGATATTGTGGGGCCGTGGCCCAGCCAGGCACCCCCTGTGATATGAGAGGTGCCCTGGAGAGGTCCAGGGCGACGGGCTCCAGTTAGGAGCACTGAGGGGGATACCCGGAGGACGTGGGTTCAAATCCCACCGGCCCCATCTCTTCTGATCATCTAGCAAATAATTAATAGAAAAATTGACCATTTATCAGTCAGGTGTTTAGCCTCGCGGGTCGCCGTGATGCGTTCCAGTGACCGGGCTGTCCAGGAGGCCTACTTCTACCTCATGAGTATGGCGGGCCTCCCGTGGGAGGAGGTTGAGTCGCCGGATCCCATGGGCCATACTGTGGCCATAGCTCCAGAGGATTCTGAACTTGTTCCTCCACTGATGCCGATCGTGGTGATCGGCTCCACCATAACGCTCTATCATCCTCAGAGCAGGAGATCCAAGGAGGTCAGATCCGTGAGGCTTATGGGCGTGGATGTGCCGATATTCGGCTACACCTACACTGCGCCTGGTAAGCGTGTGGGGGACATGCCCATAAAGGTCGATGAGGACAGAGTGTACGTTTGCTTCGACCTCTTCAGGGAGACCAGCCGAATCCTCAGAGATCCGACGGGCAATAACTCTCACGTTCTGGTGGTGTACTCAATGCTCCTGAGGAGGCTTATAGGACATCTGAGCCTGAGGTCTGGGATACCCTACGTCCATGTAATGAGATGGCCCTTTGGGGTGAGCAGAGCTGTATCTCTAGGCTTCGAGATCAGGTCACCGTCCCTCGGGAAGATATATAGGTGCAAAACAAGGGGGACAGCCTTCATGACACCCGAGGTGTTGGATGAGATCCGGGAGAGAGATGCTCAGTTCCTCACCTCCACCGGAAAAAACATCGGGGTTCTCTTGGATAGCCCTCCTAGAGGAAGTTTGCCAAGAATCCACGACAAAGCGACCTTCTTCAATAGAAACAAACCTGCTGGCTTTTTCTTGGGATCATATAATCTGAGAAGTCTTGTGTTTTATGTAAATCCTCCTTATGTATCATCTGTTAGGCTTCGGAGATCCTCTCTAGGGTCCCCAGATCCATATCCTGCCTCCAGATCAACATTCTTGGAGGTGTACACAGCCCTCATAGCGAACAATCCAGGCGATTTGATATCCGTCCTGGAGATGGTTAAGGGATCAGAACCTCTCATCACCGCTGTTCTGAGAAGGGCTGCTGATCTCAACATCCAGAACGTCTGGATATCCAGTTATGATGAACTTGTGGATTGGATCACGAGGAGGCGGAGCCTCAAAGTTGATCTTATGTACGGGAGGAAGAGGATCCTGTTGGAGTTGGGGAGTCCGGTCGATGTCATTGGCTTATCCATGACGCTGAGAGTCCCCAGGGGAGAAGTATACGCTAGAAGTGGTGATGTCTCGGTGAGAAGGGTGTCCAAGGAGAGCTATCTCCTGACCCTGGACGTCATCAGGGGGAGAAAGACTCTAGAGCTCGACCTGGTGTAAAGCAGATGCCGGGCCTGGGAGATGACTGGAACGAAGTCTTAGATATGTTGAGGAGGACGATCCCTAAGTACGAGACAGTCAATCGGGCCATAACCTTTGGCTACTCAACGCGAACTAGAAGAACCCTCATCAGACTGGCCTCCCTCCGCCCTGGCATGGTCGTCCTAGATGCTGGATGTGGGCCGGGAACCCTCAGCGAGCTAATAGTGCCTAAGATAAGTCCTGAAGGAGTTCTATATCTGATGGATCCGTTGGACGAAATGCTGACAGCTGCTTCCTACACTTTAAGCAGGTTCAGGAGCTACAATGTGGAGCTTAGGTTCATGAAGGGTTCTTTTGAGGAGATCCCAACAAGAAGCAATTTTTTTGATGTTATATTAGCTTCCTACTCGTTCCGGGATGCTAAGGATAGAGTAGCAGCTCTAAAGGAGGTGAGAAGGGTTTTGAAGCCTGGAGGACGGCTCCTCATACTCGAGCTCTCACGGCCCGACATAAAACCCGTCGACCTCATTCTCAGAATTTACCTCAGATATCTCGTTCCAACGATATCAGAGATCATGTATAGAGGAAGGAAAAATCCTTGGAAAATTCTGCACCGGACGTACGTGAGAATGTGGACCTCGTCCCGGCTGATTAGGGAGATATCCAAGTATTTCATATATGAGTTCTCCTATAGGATGGCTTTCGGCTCATTCACCATAGTTTCGGCCAGGAAGCCGGTCCACGAGGGACTGACAAAAAGTTAATATGGACTCAGAAAGCCTCTACCCTGTGGTGATCAGGGTGTTGGAGGCGCTTGTGGCACTGAGGGTGAAACCTAACAGAACGGTTGATTTCAAAAAGAACTTTATGGCTTTGAATGCAGTGAAAGAAGTTCTTTACGTCACCGGTGAGTACGACTTTCTGATAAGAGTTGAGGCCAATAACACATTCGAGCTCTCAAGAAAGATAGAGGATCTGAGGTGTAAGGACGGAGTTGAGAAGACCGTGACGTTCATAGTGCTGGAGAAGCTCAGATGAGGCTCTTCATAGTTCCCCTGAAACAGGACGACCCAAGAAGGTCGACAGGTATGAGGCTAATAAGAAGGAAGCTCGCTGAGAAATCTTCACCCAGGAGGAGAGGGACCCTTGTGCTGAACCCCTTTTCCAGAAAATACCTCTCTCCTGCTGATAAGGAGATCGTTGAGAGAAGAGGGCTTCTCGCCGTTGATGCTTCCTGGAACAGGATAGATCTCGTCAGATGGCCTCGTGGATATCATCGCAGACTCCCCCTACTTGTGGCTGCAAACCCGATAAATTACGGAAAGCCCTTCAAACTCTCAACCTTGGAGGCAATGGCAGCGTCCCTTTTCATAATAGGACATGAGGAGAAGTGTTTCCTCCTCCTAGACCAGGTGAAGTGGGGTGCAGAATTCTTCAGGATAAATGAGGAGAGATTGAAGGGTTACAGAAGCGCCAGCAATGAAGAGGAGATCAGGGACCTGAGCGAGAGATTCTGGAGCGATCTATCGGGTGTTTGAGGATGACTGCTCTATACGTCAGAAATCTCTTCGTTAGGTCCTCTGGAGAGAAAATGATTCTCAAGAACGTAAGTCTCGAACTGTATAGTGGAGAGAGAGTCCTCCTTCTCGGTCCAAACGGCTCAGGCAAGTCCTCACTGATACAGACCATAATGGGAAACCCGAAGTATGAGGTCGTGTCCGGAGAGATATACCTGAACTCTGAGAGGATAACAGATCTTCCCACTGAGGACAGAGTCTCCAGAGGGTTAGGGGTCATCTTTCAGATGTCTCCCGTTATAAGGGGAATATCTTTGAGGGATCTCCTGGTCAAGGTCTCGAAGAGAAGCGGTGTATCCCTCGAGGATGTGAGAGCCGTGGCAGATGAGCTCAATGCCACACATCTCCTCGATAGAAGCCTAAACCAGGGGTTCAGTGGAGGGGAAATGAAAAAGGCGGAGCTTCTTCTTCTATTTGCCCAAAACCCAAAGATAGCTCTGATAGACGAAATAGATTCTGGAGTGGATGTGGACAGCCTGAACTCGGTCGGAAAGGTGTTTCAGAGGCTGTTCTCTGATGAGAACAGAACGCTCCTTATCGTGACCCACACAGGACATATAGCCAGGTATGTCGGTGTTAACACGGCCTACGTCATGATAAATGGAAGAATAGTCTGTAAAGGGGACCCAAAGAGGATCTTGGAGACGATATTCAAGGAGGGGTTCAACAAGTGTTTGGAGTGTGTGGGTGTTGGGGATGAAGCTAGATGAGGCGTTGGTTAGGGCGAGGAGAGCTCTGGACAAACCAGCTGAATTTGGACCTGATCTGAACGTAAGCGAGTTCGCCGTGGTCACTGGAGGGAATGAGCTCGCTCTGTCCAGGGGAAGAGACCGGCTATCGCTCGTGGGGGTTGATCTAAGCGATGAGAATAGAGCTGGATCGTATTATCAGGTGGACGAGAGTGTTGTCGGGATAAGCGCTAAAATGCCCGGCCTAACTGTCCTCCCCTTCGAGCATGCCATTGAGGAGGGCATCATAGAAAACTATGTTTGGGAGTTGGTCCCACCCGATCTGGACAAGTACACCGCTCTCAATGCTATATACGGTAGGAGGGGATACGTTGTCGTAGCTGAGAGGAAGAGGAAAATAAGAGAGCCTGTGCAGGCCTGTCTGTTCATGTCCTCCCCAGGAGGGATACAGGTTCCACACAACGTTATAATAGCTGAGGAGGGTTCTGAGCTGAGCGTCTATACTGGATGCACTATAATGCCGGAGGTCGTCGGCCTGCACGTTGGAGTCACTGAGATATATGTCAAGCATGGAGCCAAAGTCAACTTTGTGATGATCCATGCTTGGAACGAGGACGCTCATGTCAGACCACGGACAGCAGTTCTTGTGGAGGAAGGGGGAACATACGTTGAGCATTACATAAATATGGCTCCCGTGGCCTCCCTTCAGGCTAGACCGAGAGTCACGCTTGCAGGAAGAGAGGCTAAAGCCCACCTATCCTCTGTCATAGTGGCCAAAGGGAGATCTCTAATGGATTTTGGAGGTCTGATCAGGCTTGAGGGTGAGGAGACGAGGGGTGAGATAGTGTCTAGGGTAATAGCCAAGGACTTCGCTAGGACCACATCGAGGCTTAGATTGGAAGCCAACGGGATCGGTTGTAGAGGACATACAGAGTGTAATGGCCTGATGCTCTCCAAGAGGGCTCAGATCCTGACGATACCGGAACTCTTGTCCTCAGTTAGCGATGCTGAGCTCACCCACGAAGCGGCTGTTGGTAAGCTTAAGGAGGAGGAGATATACTACCTGACCGCCAGAGGGATAAAGAGGAAGGAGGCCATCTCCATGCTGGTAAGGGGTTTCATGAACGTCAGGATCGAGGGGCTTCCCTCGAAGCTGAGAAGACAGATAGATTTGGCAATCGCGATGGCAGCAGCCGGTCTTTGAATGTTATGAGGGCATTCTGAGCCTTATGTATTTGTAGGCCTCGTCCGAGGTCTCGAAAACATACCTCACGCGCGTGAAGTTCTTCCTGAACTCCACCACCTTCTTGGCTACGGTCCTCGGATCCTCCTTGTCTAGGAGAACCATCCTTACGAACTTGGCTACTTCCTTCATATCTTCCTCCTTCATTCCCAGTCTGGTGACCTCAGCCACGCCCATCCTGATACCTCCTGGATCAAGAAAGCTCCTTCCTCTCCTCACGTCCCATGGGAGGAGGTTTCTGTTCACTATTATGTTGGCCTCCTCCAGCAGCTTTTCAGCCTTCATGCCGCCGCCCATCTCGTGAACATCCAGAAGGACCTGATGGCTCCTCGTGAAGCCCTTCTTCTCACCTGGAACATTGAATCCTTCGTCGTGAAGTGCCTCTGCGAAGCTCTTAGCGTTCTTCACCACCTGGGAGGCGTACTCCCTCCCGAACATCAACATCTCTGCCAGAGTAACGGCCAAAGCTGCGACGGCATTGAGGTGATGGTTGCTCAGGAGCCCAGGAAAGCTGGCCTTTTTTATCCTCTCAAATTTCTCATCATCGTTCGTCAACACCATCCCATGCTGCGGTCCGGGAAGAGTTTTGTGAGTGCTCATGGACATTGTGTCAGCACCCTCGCCAAGAGGGTCCTGAAACTTCCCTCCAGCTATGAGACCAGCTACATGAGCTGCGTCGTAGTTGACAACAGCTCCAAGGCTTTTAGCCGCATCGGAGATCTCCTTCACTGGATGGGGGAACAGGATCACACTACCGCCCAGCATGATCAGCTTCGGCCTGTACTTTTCCATCCTCTCAATAGTCTTGTCCACATCGATGTTAAGCTCCTCGTCTCTGTAGGCTAGGTACTTGACATCAAGACCTCTGACAGCTCCGGCCGTTCCTCCTATGAAGTTGCCCTTCTGCCCTAGAAGAGGACCCATGCTTATGTGCCCACCTTTTGTTATCGGGAGAGCCATCATCACATCCCCAGGAGAGGTGAAGGTTGTGTAGATCACGAGATTTGCTACAACACCACTTATCGGTCTCACATCAGCGAATTTTACCCTGTAGAGGTGCTTGGCCAGCTCCATCGCTATGCTCTCCACCTCATCCATGTATCTCGTACCAGCGTACACCCTCTCGCCCACCCATCCCTCGGCATATCTGTGACCGAAATCGCTTATCAGTGCCTCCTTCACAGCACAACTGGTGATGTTTTCGCTAGCTATGAGTGGTAGAGATGAAGAAAACCACCTATGATGCTCCTCAATCAGGTAGAAAACTTTCTCGTAAGCTTCCTTAGGATTCAATGGACCCTCACCAGAACATCGGGATAGGTGTAAGATTAAACACTTTGGTCTTCTCCTAGGCATGGTTCGTGGTGACCTGAATGGGAAAGGCCAGCAGGAAGATCTTGGAGATCATCTCAAAGCTGTCCGGAGCTGAAAGTGAAGATGTCGTTCTGGGACCACATCCCTGCATAGATGCTGGTATAGAGAAGATTTGTGGAGGATACAGAGTTTACTCGGTGGATCCAACCTTTTCAGTCCCTCTGAAGGATTTGGGATATCTCGCCTTCTGCTTCTCATTCTCCGATGTAGCGGTCATTGGAGGGAAGCCCTCCCTGATGATCAACACGATCCTTCTCCCGGTCGATGCCGACGAGCGTCTGGAGGTTAAAATAGCGGAACAACTTGACAAGGTTGCCAGGAGATATGGAGTGAAGATAATTGCTGGGCACACCGGCAGGTACTCATGCGTGAAGGAGCCTGTCGTCGTCTCTACGGCCATAGGTTTTACCAAAAAACCTCTGACTCCAGACAACATACTGGAGGGAGATTCTCTGATTCTCATCCGGCCCTTAGGATCTGAGTTCCTATACAGCCTGGCCAACCTGAGGCCGGAAGTCATGAGGTCCATGGATGCATCCATTGCTGTGTGGAGCAAGTCGAAGGAGGAGCTCAATGCTGTGGATCCTGCTCTTCTCATGTACGGATCCGGTTTCGCTTCCTACATGAAGGATCTCGCTGAGGGAGGGCTTATAAGAGCTGCCAACGATCTTGCTGATGCGAGCGGGTTTGGGTTCGAGATAGTGTTCGACGAGCTTCCCATACCACCAGAGCTGATGATCCTCTCGAAGAGGTTCTGTTTTGATCCACTAGCTGCCTCTAGTTCAGGGACTCTGCTCGTTGTGGTGAGATCCTGGAAAGCTGATATGGCTCTCGACTTCATAAGCTCGAGAGGTTTCGTGGCGAGGATCATCGGAAGGATTTTGAAGAAGGGGAGGTATCTCGTGAGGGAGGGGAGGAGGCATTCCTTTCCCGAGAGAGCGGAGGATCCCTACGCGAAGGTGGTCAAGTGAAATGTAAAATCAAGGAAATTCTTTCCATGATCTACTGGAAGCCTGGAGAGGATCCGAAGAGTTTCAGCATAGTGTTCATCTCCAGAGGAGCTGAGAACTGCTTGGAGATCGTAAAGGCTTCAGAGGTGATGTTCTCAGGAGATCGCCTGAATTTAGGGGACCGCGTGATTCCTCTCCACAGAATAGTTGAGATCAGGAGGAATGGTCAGGTCATCTGGAGGAGAAGATCTCCTTAAACCTGGTTACCATGTCCTCGCAGTTCTCCTCCAGAAACTTGGTGAATTGCACCAATCTCTGAATGGTTAGATCGCTTATTCCATGCTCTATATAGCACGCGTCCTCCTCAGCTATCTTCTCTGGAACTCCTAAGATGTCCGACAAGAACTCCTTTAGAAGAAGATGTTTCTCATAGACGTTCGAAGCTACCCTCGCTCCCTTCTCGGTGAGCCTGATGAACTCGTGTTTCTCGTACTCCACATAACCCCTCCTCGTCAGGTCATTCAGATAGCCAACCACGCTGGACGGTTTAACCCTCAGTTTCTTAGCAATATCCTTAACTCTAATGAATCCCCTCTCCATCTGGAGGACATACATGACCTCTAAGTACTCCTCTGTTCTCTTACGACGACCCATACAGATCTTAGATACCCCTCCTGAGTCCTAAATTATAAAGGTTGAGGATTATATTTAAAAGGTCGATATAGTTGATCTATTGTTGTCGATGAGGGGAGAGCTGGACACCTTGCTGTGGGTGCTCAGCAGCTCCACCAGGAGAAGGATTGTCAGGCTCTTGGTCAGGAGACCTGCTTATCTACTGGAGATGAACAAGAAGCTTGGTATATCTCAACAAGCACTGTTAAAACATCTCAAAGAGATGGAGAGGAGGGGGATTGTTGAGACCTTCAACGAGAAGAGCTCCTACAACGCCCCCCCGAGAAAGTACTACAAGCTGAGAGACGATCTCACCTGGATATACACCTTCTTCATGGACGATGAGTTCATCAACCTTCTCCTTGGAGGAGAGGGCATGGATCCCGGATCAATGAACGATCTGATGAGCAGAATATCCGACATGATGGAAGAGATGTCAGGCGAGAACATAGATGTCATAATAAAGGAGGTGTGCAGGCTCCTCAGCTCTCTCCTCAGGATGAGGGAGCGGATGACAAATAGTTAAGTTTATATAGTAGCTAACCTTTAGTTAGATACTGGGTATAGTCGAATAATGGTGGGGGTGAGGGATATGTGGTGGAGCAGGAGGTGGAGGAGGATCTTTGAGGACCTGGAGAAAGAGATAGAGGAGATGGAGAAGATGTTTGACGAGGAGTTCTCTAGGATCTTCGAGACAATGAAGGGTGGAAAACCCTACGTGTACGGATTCAGCATAACAGTAGGTCCTGACGGCAAACCCGTCATAAGAAGGTTCGGAAACGTTGAGCCGCCATGGATCATCAAGGAGGAGAGAGAGGAGTACAGAACTCCGTTCGTCGACGTCTTCACTGATGAGAAGACTAATGAGGTCAAGGTTGTGGTGGAGCTTCCCGGCGTGAACAAGAACGAAATAAGCTTGGAAGCCACCGAGAAGACGCTGACCGTGGAGACCACAGGTGAGAGGAAGTACAAAACCAAGGTGGACCTGCCGGTGGAGGTTGATCCCAACTCAGCCAAAGCGAACTACAACAACGGAGTTCTTGAGGTGGTCCTCAGACCGAGGGAGGAGCTCAAAAGGGGTAGAAGGATAAGAATAGAGTGAGCTGTGCAAACTTTTTCAATTTTTGTGAGAAGGAGAAGTGATGCTGTATGGCCAAGAGGGACGAGAAGTTCGTCACTGTCAGGGTCGCCGAGGCCCTGCAGAGGGACGTTGGGAGAGGGATAGCCAGGCTCGATAGAAAGGTCATGGAGGAGCTCGATCTCAATCCAGGAGACATAATAGAGCTCGAGGGATCGAAGAGGACCGTGGCGATAGTGTGGCCGGGGTATCCTGAGGATTACGGTAGAGGAATAGTAAGGATAGACGGATTCATCAGGAGGAATGCTGGTGTAAGCCTGGATGATGCCGTGAACATAAGAAAAGTAGAGCCAAAGAAGGCTAGAAGCATAACTCTAGCTCCCACAGAACCGTTTAGGCTGGTGGGGATAGAGGATTACGTCAAGAACCTGCTTTTGGGGAGGGCTCTCGCCAGAGGAGATACCATACCAATAAACATCATGGGAAGGAGGTTCAACCTCGTCGTGACAGCCATATCACCCGTGGCCGATGCTGTCATAGTCGACAGGGACACCATTGTGAGGATAAGTGACAGGCCGGTCACTGAGGTTAGAGCCATACCCAAGGTCACCTATGAAGATATAGGAGGGCTCAAAGACGTAATCCAGAAGATAAGAGAGATGGTTGAGCTTCCTCTTAGACACCCCGAGATATTCAGGAGACTTGGGGTTGAACCTCCTAAGGGAGTTCTGCTTTATGGCCCTCCTGGAACAGGTAAAACCCTTCTGGCTAAGGCCGTCGCCAACGAGAGCGGGGCAAACTTCATAAGCATAAGCGGTCCGGAGATAATGAGCAAGTTCTACGGGGAGAGCGAGAGAAGGCTGAGAGAAATATTCGATGAAGCAGAGAAGAACGCTCCCAGTATAATATTCATCGATGAGATAGATGCCATAGCACCGAAGAGGGAGGAGGTTACTGGAGAAGTTGAGAGAAGAGTTGTAAGCCAGTTGCTCACGTTGATGGACGGGCTTAAGGGAAGAGGGAAGGTAATAGTCATAGGAGCTACCAACAGGCCGAACGCCATAGACCCAGCTCTGAGGAGACCTGGAAGGTTCGATAGAGAGATAGAGTTCCCAGTGCCGGACAGAAAGGCTAGAAAGGAGATCTTGGAGATACACACCAGAGGAGTTCCTCTGTCTGACGATGTAGATCTGGACAAACTAGCTGATATAACTCATGGATTCGTCGGCGCCGATCTAGCGGCCTTGGTCAGAGAAGCCGCTATGAGAGCCATAAGGAGAGTGATGCCGAAGATAAAGTGGGAGGAGGAGGAAATATCTCCTGAAATTCTCAATGAGTTGAGGATAACTATGCAGGACTTCATGGACGCCCTCAAGGACATACAACCATCCGCTCTGAGGGAGGTCATAGTTCAAGTGCCCAACGTGAAGTGGGAGGACATAGGAGGGCTGCAAGAGGCCAAAGAAGAGCTCATGATGGCAGTAGAATGGCCCCTAAGGTATTCTGAGATATTTGAGGTCAGCGGCGTAAGACCGCCCAAGGGAATACTCCTCTATGGCCCTCCAGGATGTGGTAAAACCCTTCTGGCTAAGGCCGTCGCCAACGAGAGTGAAGCCAACTTCATAAGCGTTAAAGGTCCGGAGATTCTAAGCAAGTGGGTGGGGGAAAGCGAAAGAGCCATAAGGGAGATCTTCAGGAAAGCCAGGCAGACAGCTCCATGCGTCATATTCTTTGATGAGATAGATGCCATAGCACCGCAGAGAGGAAGTGGAATAGGAGATTCGAGGGTTACCGAAAGGATAATAAGCCAGCTTCTAACCGAGCTTGACGGTCTCGAGGAGCTAAGAAAGGTTGTTGTGACAGCTGCTACCAACAGGCCGGATCTCATAGATCCCGCTCTTCTAAGACCTGGAAGGTTCGATAGATTGATCTATGTCCCACCCCCAGATGAGAAGGCCAGGCTTAGGATCTTGGAGATACACACCAAAGGCAAACCTCTCGCCAGCGATGTTGATCTAAATAAGCTGGCTGAGATGACGGAGAATTATACTGGAGCTGATCTGGAATCGTTAGCAAACACAGCAGCCATGTTAGCCATGAAAGAGTTCATCAGCAAGTACAGAGACCCAGAGGAAGCCAAGAAACACGTCAATGAGCTTAAAATCACTATGAAGCACTTCCAAGATGCCTTAGAGAAGGTCAAGCCCATGCCAAAGGAGACCCTGGAGAACTATAAGGAGATCGCTGAATCCTTTGCTCGAACTAAAAGAAGGGTACAGAAAGTTCCCTCCTACTCATACTGATGGAGGGATCGTCCTGATAAATCTTTTTAATCCTCCTTTTTACCCGAGTCTCGGGGATGAGCATAGCAGCCGACGAACTTGCCGAGCTCTACGGCATGAGATTTGAACTCGTAAGGCCAGCCGTAGTTGATGGAAAAAGGATCCCAGGGCTTTACATAGTTGATTTAGAATTTAAGAGGGATTTTCTCCGACAATACGTCTTAGTTTGCGCTGCAGCATTGAAGGTCGCTGCACATCCTCACATCGTCCTGGATGAGTTTCATGAGAGCATGAAGGAAACCGCTAGACTGGCGGTAGACGCGCTGAGGAGGCTAGGGACCATAGGGGAAAACATCGTATTTTATCACATCCTGAGGGCTGCTCCGGGTTATCATCTACATGATGCCCTGAGGGAGAAGGGCTTCAGGTTCAAAGAGGTCTTCATAAGGCCTCAATACGTTGTCAGCTCCTACGCTGACCACACATCTCAGGTTGTTGAGGACTTCCGCATAACTTTCGAGGATTTCTCAAAACTGCCCAGAGGGAAGATAGATGTCTTCAAGCCGGATACTGAGGCAACAGGTAGGACAGCTCTTGTCTCCTTGGAGAGACTGAGGATGGAATGCGAGTCCAAGGACTGTGCATTGGGGAGACTTGTTCTGTACGGCTACATCTCTGAGGACTCTCTGAAGGAGATAAGCAGAAGGGCTGACCTGATGGGATTTGAGGAGATAATCTCCATAGCTTTGGTAGATCTTCCCAAACTAGCCTCAAATAACTATGATATGCCTGCCTTCGGGCCGGATTTGGCTTTGTGGAGGAAAGAGGAGCGGCTTAAGTACCTCGGATCTATAATGGACAGGAGGACCTTTGAGAGAATGCTCACGGAGTACGTCCCAGGGATGGATCAACCTGGAGACTTTAGTGAGAGGCAAAAGCTCATCTACAATGGACACAGATGGACCAGAGGAGACGTTCTATGGCATCTAAGAAGATGTGAAGAGGAGATAAGAAATATCATGGAAATACCAGGATGTCTCCGTGATTTTCAGAAGAAGGCTGCTGAGAGGGAGATAAGAAATATATACAAAGTTATGGAGGCTATAAGATGATACTCTCTGATAGGGATCTACTGGCCGAGATCGAGAGAGGGAGAATCATAATAGAACCTTTCTTGAGAGATCACCTAGGACCCTGCTCAGTGGACCTAACCTTGAGCGATGAGTTCGCCATCTTCGAACCCCAGAAGATGATAGATCCTGAATCCAACAGGGAGAAGGTTCATCTGAAGATCATCAGAACTGAAGGGAAGAAGTTCAGGATAAGGGCAGGGGAGTTCGTCCTGGCGTCCACCCGGGAGAGGATAGCTCTCTCCAAGGAATTCGCCGCGACTTTGGAGGGCTTAAGCAGCCTCGCTAGAGTAGGCATAGTAGTGCATGCTGCAGGGCTTGTAAATCCAGGCACTGGGCTCAAGAATCCCGTACCTCTCGTGCTTGAGATCTCCAACAGAGGCAGCTCGGATGTGTTGCTCACCCCGGGAATGAGGATAGTTCAGATCATGTTTCACAAGCTTTCATCCCCAGCAATGGTTGGTTACGATGAGAGGAGTAGTTCCAGATTCGTGGGGCAGAGAGGACCTGTGTTGTGGAAGGGAGAGATATGACGTTTCGGGATGAGGACGGCAGGTTTCATCACATAAAGGTGTATGAGGGAGAGCTTCCTAATCGGATGCTGCTCCCGGGGTCCAGGCCCAGAGTCAAAAAGATATCTGAGAGGCTTGATGATTCGAGAGTTCTAGCTGATGATAGACAGCTTGTTGTGGAAGGGTATTACAAGGGGATCAGGATAGGGGCTGTGGACACGGGGATGGGTCCTAGCTCAGCAGCCATAGTGGTCAGGGAGGTCATAGAGGCAATCGATTATGAGAGAGGAGAGGCTTACCTCATAAGGCCCGGTACGTCTGGCAGCCTACAGCCTTATGTGAAGGTAGGGGATCTCGTTGTCTCCACGGCTGTGGTAGCTGACGAGGATGTTTCATGGAGAATAGTCGGATCTGGATTTCCCTTGGTCTCGGACCCTAACATAGCATCGGCCCTGGTCTCCGCCGCTGAGGAGGCAGGATATAAGTTGGGGGACAACCTTCACGTGGGGGTTACTCACGCGAAGAGTGCCCTATATGAGTTCGAGGAGCCAGAGGTATCCGCCTTTCCTGAGAAGTGCAGATCTAGGTTGGAGCAGCTCACCCGTATGGGGGTCCTCTGCACGGAGATGGAGCTCTCCGTCATATTGGCGCTGGCCTCATGGTACAACGCTCTCTCAAGGGAGAGGATCGTTAAGGCGGGAGGGGTGTTTTTGGTTCTCTCCCCGTATGAGGGAGGGAAGTTCGGAGCTCCCCCTGAGGATGACCTCATAGATATATCCCTAGAGGCCCTAGTCTCTATTTAGTCCCTTAGTCCATGTATCTTCCACCGTTTATGTTTATGACCTCCCCATTGACGTGATCGTTTTCTATTAGAAACACCACGGCATGGGCCACCTCCTCCGGTTCTGCAACCCTTCCCTGAGGAGAAAGCTTGGCCAGCTTCTCAAGAAGGTCATTCGGCAGGAAAGATGTCCTCACTGGTCCTGGAGCTACAGCATTGACTGTTATCCCATGGCAAGCCAGCTCTCTAGCGAGGGATCTAGTCATCCCTATGAGCCCGGCCTTTGACGCGGCGTAAGCTACTCCAACAGTCCCTCCATTCTTGCCCGCTATTGAGGAGATGTAGATTATCTTCCCTCTCCTCCTCTCCATCATATGGGGCACGATCACTTTGGTCATGAGAAAGGCGCCCTTCAGGTTCACAGAGAGTATCCTGTCCCATTCCTCTTCTGTTATGTCTGTTATGGCGTAGCTCCTCGGAAACACCCCGGCATTGTTGACCAGGATGTCTACCGAGCCGAAGTTTCTCAAAGCTTCCTTGAAGATCCATCTGCATTCTTCCATCTTGGACACATCCCCTCTGACAGCCACGGCCTTTCCGCCGATTTTTCTAATTTTTTCAACGACCTTCGAGGCGGAGGTCTCATCCCTTACATAGTTGACAAGAACATTTGCACCCTTCTCGGCCAGAGCCAGGGATATCGCTCTACCTATTCCTCTCCCTCCTCCTGTAACTATGGCATTGCAGTCCTCTATCATCAACCTCATCACCTTCCCGGAAGTTTACGTTGTTGAGAAGAACCTAACATTTAATGTCTTGCGACATGAGATTGAACTCTTATCCTCTGCTGCTGAATCTGATCTCGAAGATTCTGGAAGAGGTATCAGATATCAAGGGAATCGACAGGAGAATAGAGTAATATCATCGCTGGGAGATCTAGAAAGCTTAGCGGTAGTTAAGACTCTCAAGTTCTCCTTCTCCTAGCTCTCCGGAAGGAATGTCATCTCAAGAACTTCTTAAACCAATCGAGGAAATCGGGGCGCTGAGCTCTCTTGTTGAGATGAAGTACTTGGGAGGTATCCGCTGGCACTGGCTAACCTGAGGTTCGCTATAAGGTACATGGGAGATCCTAGGAACAGAGCAGGAAAGGATGGACAACGCCGCTTCCTCCTTGGGATGCAATCTGGTTGAGGCATTGAGCGTCAAGAAACTTAGTGAGAACTTTATTCGAGACGGAAATGTAGGAAAGGAGAAGAGAACTTCCAACGTCGCCACGAACGTATCCATCAACAGAAGGAAGACATCCTGCTTTTATGTTCTTTCTCCTAGAAAGTTCAGCTCGTTTGTGAAAGATGGAATTTGTGAATGGTTCAGTTAAGGAGAAAGATTGTTTTGAATGAAAAAGATTAAGTTTTCAGACAACCGTTCTGGTTCTCCGCTACTTTTCCAGTCCTATACAACTTCATTTCCATCTATAAAATGCAACAAGTATTTAAATATTACGAATACAATATTATACGTTTCTGCCCCTTCAAGAACACTGAAACCGCCCTGAGTTCCTTCGAGAGTTTAAGGTTTAGCTGATAAGCTAAAACATTGAACTTTCATCATGCTGATGTCCATTTTTGAATCCAAAAATTAATATTTTCTCTAGGTGAGTTTTGAGCGATCCGCCATGCTGATAGGTCTTCTGGTAGCCAAATATTTCTCCTACTTGGCGGTGGTGATCTTCGCAATCGTGTCCATCATCAAAGTCTCAAGATACGCCTCTATGCCGCTTCACCTCAGATGGGAGCTTTATCCTGTCCCTCATGAGGAGGGAGGACTACCCAAGGAGCTGAAGGAGATGTTCACAGAGATGCTTACGATGAAGAGAATCTTCGAGAACAGAAGGGGCCTCTGGTACTTCGCTTATGCATATCATGGAGGTATATACTTGATATTGCTCTGGGCTGTCCTGCTGCTGATAGGCGGAGTCTCCGATCTACTCGCACCCGGAGCACTTCCAGGAGGATACCAGTACCTGATAGCAGTTGTCGGGGGATTGGGGATGATATCCATCACGGTTGGGACCCTCGCTCTCTTGATCCAGAGATTGACAGATGAGGAGTACAAGGTCTACAACGCACCAGTGGACTATCTCAACCTACTCTTTGCCTTTATAGTCGCCCTGACCGGACTTCTCTCCTGGATCCTGGTCGATCCGATGTTGATATCCCCTAGGGAATACATCGCTTCTCTGATATCCTTTGGTGCCTCAAACCTTCCTGCTGTCGTGGTATCCAATCCACTGGTCATACTTCATCTGGCTCTGTTGGAGCTGTTCATAGCATATGTGCCCTTCACAAGGATGCTTCACTTCTTTGGCAAGTACTTCATGTACCACAAGATCATGTGGGATACCCAACCCGGACTCACTGGAGACATAGACTACGAGATCTCCTGGGAGCAGGAGAAAGGTAAAAAGTGGAGGGATCTCTATGAATAGGAAAGTAGTTCGTATTACCGATCTTAGCAAGCCCTCCGATGAGCCCCTGGTTAGGATAGCTCAGGAGGATCTCATGCCAGTTCCCCACCTCGAGGAGGAGCCAGAGCTCAATCCGAACATAGAGAAGTACAAGGAGAACTATGATGTAACTCTCGATGGATACTTGGCGATAGGAGTTCCGAAGGAAGTGGAGGAGAAGGCGCTTGTCGAGAGGTTCCTGAACGGGCTAAGGAAGCTCTTCTCTAAGAACGATAACTGGACCTTTCTCCAGCCGCTAGCTCTGTACACAGATTACTGTGCTAAGTGCAGGACGTGTGTGGATGCTTGTCCTATCTACATCTCCAGTGGGAGAAAGAACATTTACGAGCCACCATTCAGAGCCGAGATCCTAAGAAGGTTATACAGAAAGTATTTGACATCCTCAGGAAAGACCTTCGGCAGTTTCGTGACCGGAGAGGTGGAGCTCAATGCCAATCTGATAAGAAGGCTGGCTGAGCTATCCTACAGATGCACAATATGCAGGAGGTGTGCGCAGATATGTCCTATGGGGGTTGACAACGGCCTCATAACCCATGAGCTGAGGAAGCTCTTCAGTCAAGAGCTTGGGATACATCCGAAGGAGTTGCACGATAAGGGTACGGTTCAACAGTTAAAAGTGGGTTCCTCGACGGGGATGAACCCAGATGCTTTTAAGGGCTTGGTTTCCTTCATGGAGGAGGACATAAAGGACCGAATCGGGCTAGACGTTAAGATGCCTTTGGATGAGAAAGGGGTTGATTATTTAGTCATCCACAACGCCGGAGAGTTCCTCTCATGGCCTGAGAATCCTGAGGCGTTTGCCGTAATATTTGAAAGAGCGGGAGTTAGCTGGACGCTCAGCAGTGAGCAGGTCGGTTATGATGCGGTGAACTACGGAGTGTGGTACAACGACCTTCAGCTGACCAAGCTGATAAACCGCACGTTTGAGATAGCTAACAAGCTCGATGTCAAGGAGATAATAATAGGTGAGTGTGGTCACGCCACGAAGGCCTACTACGTGGTAGCCGAGAGAATAGTACCCAGCGATAAGAAGATCCCTGTCAAAAGCTGTCTTCAGATCTTTGATGAGATAATAAACAGTGGAAAGCTTGATCTGGATCCCAGCAGAAATGACTTCCCGATAACCCTCCACGATCCGTGTAACATGGTGAGATTGTCCGGTATAGTAGAGCCACAGAGGAGGATCCTCAGAAAGTGTACGAAGGACTTTAGGGAGATGAATCCAAACAAGGAGATGAACTATTGCTGTGGAGGGGGCTCGGGCTTCGCCATAATGCCCTCCTACAACTTCAATGAGTGGAAAATGAAGGTCTCAGGGAGGATGAAGGTCAAGCAGATACTCAGTGCGTTCAGCGATGTGTTGGATAGGGATGTGGTCAAGTACGTGTGCGCTCCCTGCTCGAACTGTAAGGGGCAGATAAGAGACCTTATAAGGTACTACGATCTCTGGAAGAAGTATAAGATAACCTACGGTGGACTAGCTGAGCTTATAGTGAACGCAATGCCGGACATACCGGGGTTCTTGGAGTTCGAGTTCCACTAAGCAATCCCCTCATTTTTTCATCGGGAACATGTCGGTCAGCACCCAAGGCAGCCAGTCCATCAAGTCCTCCTGGAGAATCAGCTGAACATTTATAAGATATGCTTTGGATTATTTCCAGCAGGTGAAAGGTTTAGTGCCCAGGAGGAGGGGTAGGAAGACCACTAGTAAAAAGGTAGAAGAAAAGGCAAAAACTGCTGAAGTTCCTTCTAAGGAGGAAAAAGCTGTTGAAGTTAAGAAATCTGAAGAAATAAAGAGATCTAAAAAGACTAGAACCAAGGGGTGCGGAAAGAGGTCAAGGAAGAGGACGAAAACAAAAAAGTGAGATGATGTGGAGGACTCTACTGGCTCTCCATCTGGCTCCTGAGGGCGTTTATTCTCTCCTCTATCATTTTTAGTTGTGCTTCCAGGAGCTTCTTATAGCTCTCAAGCATTGCTAGTTCAAACTCAGGTTCGTACCATGGGCTCCAATACCACCACGGCCTGTACCATCCAGGCCACCACATCAGGCATCACCATGGGTAGTACCAGTAGTAGTATGGATAGCTGCTCCAGTACCAATAGCTCCAAGGTCCGAAAAGCCACCAACAAGCTCCTCTTCCGAAGACCCATCCAGGCCTCATCCACGGAGGCAGAAAGCTAAATGGTCCCCTTCCTGGCCAGGGACTCCACCAGCCTCTGCCTCCCCACCCGCCTCTCCATCCCATAATATCACCTCCAATATTTATGTGCTATAGCACACAATGTATATAAAGCTTTTGGTTAGGCTAATGAATTGGAGAACGAGAAGACCTGATCACCTTCGCTCCTTTCTCTCTGAGAAGGGTTGCTAGTTCTTCTTCAACTTTCTCCAAGATTTTCATGGCTTCTTTCCTGGATTTAGAGCTTAGTTGTATATGAATCCTCTGAACAGGAGCCTCGAGCTCTTTTCCTGATGGGTGGCTCTTTATGTATACCCTAGGATGCCTCATCATCACTCTATCTATTACGGGAGCTATCGAGGACTCGGGGAGCCCTTTAGATGTGATCTCAACCTCGAAGAACTCAATCTCTGGTCCCATCCTCTTCAGAAAGGGCTCCACGTGCTCCTCGAATATCGCCTTCATCTCGGATGGAACACCTGGGAGCGCAAATATGTAGGTCTCACCGACCTTCAGTCTGATCCCAGGAGCTGTTCCAACAGGGTTGGGAAGCGGTTTGGCTCCCTCAGGCATCATAGCCATCTTAATCCTATAATCGTTCATTTCAAGACCAGCAGAAGAATATTTCTTGGAGACAAGGTGAAGAGCTTCATCGTTCACCATGTATCGGAGTCCAAAGGCCTTGGATAGACATTCAGAGGTCTTGTCGTCAAACGTAGGACCGAGGCCTCCCGTGCTTACCACCACTTTGGCCCCGGAGCTGGTGGCCAATCGAAAGGCCCAAGCCACCTCCTCGCAGTCGTCTTTAACTATTAAACCTCTTCTGACGTTGAAACCCAAATAGGTGAGCTTCTTTCCGAGCCAAGCGAGATTGGAGTTGATCACTCGACCTATGAGCAGCTCATTTCCTATGCTCACTATCCAAGCGCCATGCATGCTTCCATCGCCATCCTGACAAGAATTAAAGGTTCTCTTGAAGCATTTCAGTAAGCCTCCTGATCCTCACCTTGGACCTTACAAGCAGACGGTTTGCTCTGTCAACTACTCTGGGCAGAACGTCCCCGGGCACAACAATTCTTCTGTCCAAGATCAAAGGAACGTCCATCCTCTCAGTCCCCTGAACTTCAATGTTGACCTTGAAGTTCTTTGCCGAGTTTATCCCTCCCCTCTTGAACCCCGACCTTCTGGCTGTCGATATGAAAAGGAGGGCGGATCTCATGTCACGAGCCGATACGTGAAGGATAGGCGGAAGCATTGCCATCCATAGGTTGTCCCCATTTAATACCAGTTCCTCAACCTCTACCGGCCTGTGCCACTTTTTTACGGTCCTCAGTCCGAACTTCGTTCCGGGAAGTTCAGTCTCGTAGAGCTGGATCCTTCCACTACACGAGCTGGTTGTGAACAAGTCTGTCCTGTTGTTTATCGCTCTCAGTAGATCCAGCATGTCATCATCAATCCTGCCTGCCTTGATATGATCCTCCAACATCGCTAATGCTCGTTTTTTAGCTTCAGACCAGCCCATTGATCTTTTCCATCTTCTGGGAGATAAAAGTTTGAGTTTTTCCTTCGATGATAAAGCAGGGTGATCTGTTGGTATCTGAGGTCAGAGTGACCGTGCTCGTGGATAGTCTTACTCGATTTGAGGGACCAATATTGGCCGAGAACGGGCTATCTCTTCTAGTAGAGATACCTGAGCTTGATTTGAAGATCCTCTTTGATGTGGGAATAACCGGTCATGCACTGATCAACAACTCCAAGGTTTTGGGAATGGATCTAAGCGAGGTCGACTTCATTGTGCTCAGTCACAATCATTATGACCACACAGGTGGCCTCTTGAAAACACCCATCAGTGGGAAGATTGTTGTAGCACATCCGGAGATATTCCTCCCGAAGTACTCCCTGGTTCCGTCTCTTGGGATGAAAACTCTCACCTACACAGGTCCTCCCTTCAGAAAGGAGGATCTAGAGAAGTCGGGAGCCAACCTGATCTTGTCCAAAAATCCAGTGAAGCTCGCTCCCGGTGTTCTGACGACCGGAGAAATCCCAAGAAGGAATGATATGGAGCGGGTCGAGGGGTTCTATGTGAATAGGAACGATGAGTTCGTCGAAGACCAGCTCCCTGATGATCAGGCGCTCTTGATCGAGATGGACGACGGGCTTATTGTCCTCACAGGATGTTGCCACAGCGGCCTAATTAACACACTGGAGTGGGCCACTGAGCTAACAGGAAGGGAGATAAAGGCTCTGATCGGAGGCTTTCATCTGATAGATGCTGATGAAAAGAGGATAAATGAGACCATCAAGAGGATCTCCAATTTCAACATGAAGATTGTAGCTCCTCTTCACTGTACAGGACTTAAAGCTACGTTAATGTTCTATAGGACCATGGAAAGCTCCTTCAGAGAGATTTGGGCTGGAAAATCTCTGGAGATCTCCTAAAGCGGACAGCTCATAGCAGCAAACATTTAATTACACATGAGCGAGGGATATCTACCAGGCGATGCTGTCGAGGAAGAGAATGTGCTTATCCAGGAGATCCAGTCGTTTTACAGCTGACTCAGGAACTAAAATTCTCGTTGCCGTTTTCTTGCTAACGTTAGTGTTGTTCACTAATCCGATTAAAACGCGCTGTGAGGAACATAGAACTCTTGTCGTGGCGACGATACCGCCCCTAGCCTCCATAGCAAAGGAGGTGGTTGGTGAGAGGGCCAGGGTCGTCTACCTCGTACCCACCACAAGTGATCCCCATCAGTACTCTCTCAGACCAGGAGATGCTCAGCTCTTAGAGAGGGCAGATCTGATCATATGTGTCGGGAAGGAACCCTTTTTGGGGGAACTCCCGGAAGATGTCAGAGACAAGATGATAGGATGGGAGGACTGGCTCTCAGCAGGGGTCTACGTGGTAAACGACAATCCCCACTACCTGTGGCTATATCCTCCTAACGCCATAAAAGTGGCTGAGGTGATTAGGAACAGGATCTCAGGACTTGATCCGAGTGGATCAATCTATTATGAGAGAAATTTCAACAGGTTCAAGGAGAGAGTTCAGGAGCTCATCAGCTGGATCCATGCTTACGTGAGAAGCGCTGGAGTTGAGGGTAAATCCGTTCTCCTGGCAGGTTCGCACTTTGTTCCCTTGATGAGGATCATGGGGCTGAGGGTGGTGGAGGTCCTGATAAGGGGAGAAGGAAAAATTCCTGGTCCGGGGGATGTGGTTGAATTTGAGAAAAGGGGAAGACAAGGGAAGGCTTCAGCCGTGATAGTTCTGGCGACTCAGACGGAAGGGGACGAGGGAAGGCTCGGGAGGACTGTAGCTAGGGACCTCGGCATACCAGTTATTTACGTATATGGAACTATGTTCAGCGGAAATGATACGTATTGTGAGTTTATTAAGTACACTGTGACGACCGTGGCATCCGGCATCTCCTCCGGTGGAAAGGGTAACGGGGAGGGAGTTCCCATCGAGTGCATTGCGGCTGTGATGATCCTATCTCTCATCTCCCTACTCGAACTGATCATCTTGTGGAGGAGTGGCTCATGATGGAATTTCAACATGTTTATGTCGCCTACTCCAACAACATAGCTCTCGAGGACGTGACCTTCTCCCTTGAGAACCCATGCTTTTTGACAGTTGTCGGCCCGAACGGGGCTGGAAAGACGACCCTCCTGAAGGCAGCTCTTGGGTTGATCAAACCATCGAGCGGATCCATCAATGTCCTGGAAATCGACGTCTTGAAGGAACCCAAGAGAGTTAGAAGGCTCATTGGGTACATCCCCCAAATGGAGAGAATAGACTTCTCACTTCCCTTCAAGGTAAGAGATGTGGTTCTCATGGGTAGGGTCACCAAGACAGGCATTGGAAGGAGGTTCTCCGCGGAGGATTTGAGAAAGGCCAGGAACTCACTGGAGATCGTAGGTCTTGAGGATCTTTGGAACGAACCAATAGCCCATCTCTCAGGAGGACAAAGACAGAGAGTTTTGATAGCCAGAGCTCTGGCTGCCGATCCCCGTATCTTGATGCTCGATGAGCCTCTGGTTGGAATAGATCCAACCTCGAAGAAAACCATACTGGAGGTGCTGGAGAACCTCTCCAGAGATGGTGTTGGAGTTGTGATGGTAACACACGATCTCAATCCAGTGATGAGGATCACCGACTACGTCCTCCTTCTCAACAGACGCGTTTTGGCCTTAGGTAGACCAAATGTGGTTGTCAGTAGGGAAAACATGTCCGATCTCTTCGGTGGGAATGTGGAGATCGTCCGCATGGGGGAGATCTGCTACATAATAGGAGGTGACGTTCATGGGGGTTCTGGAGCTCGTGGGTAACAGCGTGGTGATGAGAGCCATCGCTGCCTCCCTGATAGCATCTGTGTTAAGTGCTGTGGTAGGCTCCTTCACTGTAAGCAGAGGTCTCTCCACAATGGGAGCTGCGATAGCACATTCTAGTTTAGCTGGAGCTATCCTCGGATTTCTCCTCGGAGTTGAGCCCCTCATAGGTGCCGTTATCTTGAGCCTGATATTCGCTCTATTCATATCAAAAGGAGGGAGGACCCACACCAGAAGGGATATGATCCTTGGGGTTGCCTTCGGCTTATCTGCGGCCATAGCAGCGATGTCCCTCTCGTTAGTGAGGGCTTACACCACCACAGCCATGAACTATCTTGTAGGGGATGTTATGGGCGTCAGTAGCGCGGAGATCCTCTTGCTCTTCGCTTTTGGCCTCGCCTCCTTGATTATAGTAGCGGTGTTCTACAAGGAGTTCAAGTTCATGATCTTCGACATGGAGGCTGCTGAAGCCATGGGACTTGATGTGAATCTCTATAATCACGTCTTGATAGTCCTCATCGCTGTGACTACCGTGGTGGAGCTGAAGGTTGTGGGTAGCATAGTAGCAGTTGTCTTTCTAGTAGCTCCAGCTGCCTCAGCTTTCGAGTTTTCACATAGTTTTGAGGAGATGATGTTCTTCTCCATTCTTTTCGCCGTTGGATCGGCCATAGCAGGAGCTGCCGCATCTCTCACCCTCAACCTTCCATGTGGGCCGACCATGGGAGTGTTCGCTTCCATCATCTATCTGCTCTCGATGATCTTCTCCACGAGAAGGAGAGGCAGTTGTGGCCCGGTCATCTGTCGCGGCTGACTTCCTCTCCCTGCTAAGAGGGGGAACGAATCCTTATATTTGTTCCATGGAATCCGCCAGTATGAGCTCGCTTAATCTGGTAGACGAGATAAGAAAGTGTAGAAGCTGTTCCTGTCTATTCAAGCTTGTAAGAAGGGTTGTTAGACAAACCATTGGATTGGAGAGAGAAGGTATAATGCTCGCTGTACAAGAAGGACCCTCTAGAATAGCTGCTTATCATCCCAGGGGATCCGAGCTCATAGTCCTCAGCTCTGGAACCTTTGAATATGTGAGAAGGATGGGTAGTGAGGGAAACTGCTACCTCTTCGCAATCCTCCTGCATGAGTACCTCAGGTGTTTGGGATACAATAGGAGAAGAGCTAGAAGGATTGTAAAGGAAATAGTGAAGAAAATCTTCGGTGAGGACCACACCGCCATGAAGATATTCAACAATGTGACCAACATCTTGGCCAAGCCTCCAGAGTTGGAGGAGTGGGGAAACACCTTGGGATTCATCAGGCTCGATGACGGGCTTCCTTATGCGTATTGATTTTAGTTCAACGAATTTTGAATTAAATCTAAACGCTTATTAGTCGAAGCCGTGCTCCCTCGTTCGTGAGGCTAGGGTGATGAGAATGAGAGTTGTTGTCAAAATAATGCTCGTGGTGCTCGCTGCAATCATTGCATCACTCCTTCTGGGAATTCTCATAGGCGATTTCTCAGGTCACAGTGAATTTGCCAAACGTTATTCTCCTTGGTTCGTAGCCATTCAGGATAAAACTCCTTACTCTTCTGATGTCGGTAAGAAAGCTGAGATCCTCGAGAAGAGCAGTGAAGGAGACTTTGAGACGCCGTTCATTTCCGGTCGTGCGATAGCCATAAGTGCTACGGTCTCCATGTACGTTGAGGACGTGAACGAGTCGTCCTGGAGAGTAATAAGCATAGCCAGGAGCCTTGAAGGCTATGTATCTCAAGCTAGGATAGGGAAGAAGTGCGCCTATATAGCGGTAAAAGTGCCAAAGGATGAGTTCTGGACAGCTATCACCATGATAAGCAAGCTCGGAGAGATTTACAACCGCGAGGTGATAACTCAGGACCTGACAGACAGAATAGTTGACCTTGAGAGCCGATTGAAGAGCCTTAAGGTTGAAGAAGATAGACTTTTAGATCTCCTGAAAAAAGCTGAGAGCGTCTCGGATATCCTTAAAATAGAGGATAAGCTGTCCTCCATAAGATCCCAGATAGAGAAGCTAGAAGCTTGGAAGAGAAACCTTCAAAACCAGGTTGAGTACTCCAGAATCTTCGTGAGCCTGTCCGTGAAGAAGCCTACAGGTGAGGATATATGGAGGGCTGCAGGAGAGGCCTTCTGGAGTTCCGTAAGGCTTCTCCTGATCTGTATTGCTGGAGGATCGCCATTTGTTCTCTCAGCAGCAGGAACGTTGTATGTGACCTATATTCTCTACAGAAGGAGAAGGTCTAGAGTATCTTCTCAACCCTCCCAGTCCTAGGGTTATACGCCTTAATATCCAATCCCTTTTTCTCCTTGGGTATTATGGCCAAAAGCCTAGAGAAGATCTTCGTGGGTATCAGGAAGTACTCATCCACTCTTCCATCCTCGTGAGCCAGGATCAGCTTCACCTTCTCCTCGGTTCTTTCGAGTGTTACTGGATCAAGGTACTCTATTACAGCGAACCTTCCCCTTGAGACTATAGACCTGATCTCCCTCTTCCCTCTCTTGCTAATGGTTACAGCTTCCGAGAGGTCCTCCATCTTGCCCATCTCGCCACCCCCGCGTGAAGGGCCTGTTAAAATTTAATAGCTATGAGGAGTGTATTTCAGGAAAATGCGCTCAAAGATCCTTCTGCTGCTTGTTCTGGTAGCTTTCCTGTCCTCGTTGTATACATCGTCGATATCAGCTCAGGGGATCTCCTATCAAGTGGACAAGGAATACTGCACTCTGTATCTGGAGAAGAACGGTGAGGTAAAGCTCTCATACAAGCTCAAGATCACAGTTCTTCAGGGGGAGATAAGACGGTTCGTGAGGGTTGGGGTCCCTGTTCCAACATTTGATGTTGTGTACGTCAAGGAATTAGATAGTGGAAGAACCCCCTCCTATGAGAGGAAGATCTCATCCGAGGGTTCCTACCTGCTGATACATCCGACGTCGCCGATAGGCCCTGGGAGATCCAGAACTTATGAGTTTGAGGTAGTTCTCCACGACTTCCTATACAAGGACGAGACTAACCCAGGGAATGTAGGCATCATGTTCACGCCCTGTTGGTTTGACGCTGAAGTCAAGGACCTGAGGATCAGCGTGGTGCTCCCGGAGGGAGTCGGTGAGGGGGAGGTTAAGAACGTCCCCGATTATGATAATTTGGAGCATTATAATAATAGGATTGTCCTTTACTGGGAAAGACATGATCTCCCCCCGAATGAGAAATTCTCCGTAGGAGTTTCGTTCCCGGAGAAGTACATCGAGGGTGGAGAGGTAGGTACTCATCCTTCTGGACAGTTCTCCACAACGGACCTAGTTTTATCCGTGATCTCCCTGATCATCGTGGTTGCTGCATGGGGATTCTTTTTGAAATCGCTTCTCAGTGGAGTTATAAGTGCTGCTAGGTTCGTAAGAGCTAAGTTCGTGGCTCCTAGGATGTTTGTCGAGTCTCTGGGTCCTAGGAAGGATCTACATCCTGCTGAGGTAGCATATCTGGAGTATCTAGAGAAAGGAAAAATTGGATATTCAAGGATCCTGCTTCTCATCCTCCTGTCTCTGGCCAAGAAGAGGATCATCAGGATAAAGAGCGAGAAGCCATTAAGGGCAGAGGTTATTGAGGAGAACAGAAAAGGTGTTATTCTCAGAGCCTTTGAGAAGGTCATGTTGGACTGCATAGATAAAGAAGGCAAGCTCGAGGAGGATTGTCTGGTGAAGGTCGTGAAGGTTTTGCACAGGAGCGTTGAGAGAAGGTTAGCTGCTTATAGCAGAGGAGAGACGCTCAGATACTTCAGGAAGAGGATATCCGATCTATGGAGAAGGGTCGAAGCGGCTCCTCGAGAGGAGAAGGTCCGAATAGTCATGGATAACATTGAATGGTTGTTGGTGGATCCGGACTTCGAGAGGAAGGTGAAACATTACCTCAGAGGGGAGACGACCATCCGTCTCCCGGCTGACCGGGGTGTTCTGTGGTACTGGTGGTGGTACGGCCCAACCTACTATCCAACTCCAGTTCCCGCCCCCAGCCCCTCCCAATCGTTACCTGACACGTCAGCCGTTCCTAAAGCACCTCAAGTACCTGTGGTCACCAACTTGGAGGACTTTGCTAACCAGATAGCTACGTCTATAGAAAACGCGGCGAATGGGCTTGTTAGTAACATAGAAAGCTTTGCAAACAGGGTTGCAGAGGTTATAGGACCGCCTGCTCCGGCTGGATCATCGAGAGGCTCAGTCATATCGTGCGCGTGTGTAAGCTGTGCTTGTGCGTGCGCGTGTGTAAGCTGTGCTTGTGCGTGCGCTGGAGGTGGTGTTGGTTGAGGTTCAGGGACTATCGACTTAAGGACGGGAGAAGAATTCACATTAGAGATGATGGGGACGGGGGTGTAGCGGTTCTCGAGGCGAGTAATGTCCTGTACCTCAACAGAACTGCTCTCTTTTTCTTGATCGAGTATCTAGAGGAAAGATCTGAGGAGGAGGTCGTGAAGGACACCAGGAGAAGGTTCAGGAAGGTGAGGGATGAGGAGGTAAGAAAGCACTATAGAGAGTTCTTGCGAAAGATCGAGAGGTTCCTACACGGGTATGCTGACCCCGTGACTGATTTAGGCTTCGAGACTGTTCCTCTGGCGATTAAATCCGTAAAATCACCGCTTAGGATGGACCTTCTCCTAACGTACAGGTGCAACAACAAGTGCACTCACTGCTACACCTCCTCTCCCCGGGATAGCGTTCGAGAGCTGAAAACTGAGGACTGGAAACGCATCCTGGACAGACTCCACGATACGGTTGGGGTTCCCAACGTGACCTTCACCGGAGGAGAACCCACGATGAGGGATGACCTTAAGGAACTCATAGCACATGCTGAGAGGAAAGGGATCGTCTGCGGAATGGTGACCAATGGCCGGAGATTATCTTATGAGAAGTACGCCAGCTCACTCGTCAAGGCCGGACTTGATTACGTGCAAGTGACCTTGGAATCCCACAGAAAGAAGATCCATGATGGGGTAACTGGGGTAGAGGGCAGCTGGGAGGAGACCGTGCAGGGCATAAGAAATCTTGTGAGAGAAGGTATTTACGTCGACGTGAACGCCACACTTCTGAAAGATAATGTAAGCGACGTTGAGGGCCTTGTCGAGTTTGCAGCGGAGTTAGGAGCAAGAGGCTTCTCATTAAATAGACTCATACGCTCTGGAAGAGGAGAAGAAGTTGAAGAACCAAATTTCGATGAAATTAAAAGAGCGATCCTCCTAGCCCACGAACTGTCGATAGAGCATGACCTCAACTTCACGTGGTACGGGGTGACCAGGTACTGTGAGCTAAATCCAGAGGAGCTTGGGGTTGGACCCAAGTTCTGCTCAGCTTGCTCGATAAACATGGCGATAGACCCTGAAGGGAGTGTACTTCCATGTCAAAGCTACTTTAAACCGTTGGGAAAGATTTTGAGAGATCGTTGGAAGGATATCTGGAATCACAAGCTCTGCAGAGAGATAAGGGAAGGATTCAAGGTCAAGAAGGAATGCCTTGAGTGTCAGCTTTTCCATGTATGTAGGGGAGGGTGTCCTCTGGAAGCTGAATCTAGGTGATCTCTCGCTCCCTTTGTTTCGTTTCTATTCACCCTGTAGCCTGCGTCCTTTTCATTCATGCGCATATCCAATCTACTCTTGCTCTTAACTGGTCCCTTGACCTCTATATTAAGCTCCCTTACGCGCGCGGTGAATCGCCATACCAGGTGCAAGGGGACTCATGGCCTCCAGAAGTTTCAAGCCCCCAAGCTCTTTTGAGAGAGCGAAGACAAAAGCCCTGATCGTGTCGAAGTTCGAACTCTCAAGGCCCAGTTTCCCAGTCAGACGATTTTCCAGGAACTCGTTCATTACCATGGCCTGAACAGCAGCTCGACAGCCGATGGATCCACCTCCTTGCTGAAAATCTCGAGATGAAAGAGGGTCATCTGAGATGAGGTTAAAAAGTAAGAATTGCTACTTAGTTTCACTGGAGGGGATCTGTTTTTGCTGAGGAATGTCGGGGATTGTGACATTCCAGAGCTCTTCTGGATCAGATGCGGAGAGAGCGCGCGCATAGGCGGGGAGCGGTGTGTGTTCTGGTCGAGCGAAGAAGCTCTTCGGGCCTATTTAAGCACCTTAAGGAGCGTCGGTGGATCTTCCCTTGTGCTTGTGATGGACGGATCCATTGTTGGAGGTATAGATATAATTCCCGAAAGGGACGATCCTCTCCTCGGATCCTACATATTCGTAGGAGCCTTATGGGCCCCGGATGAGGAAGGAGCAGATCTTCTCCTGAAGAAGGCCGCAGAGAAGGCTATGGAGAATGGATATTACTTTGTGGATGTTGTTCCAACTAGATTACCCAAATTCTATGAGAGAAGAGGGTTCAGGAGAGTCCGTGTGTGGCTGTCCATCTCAGGTTCCGTTAGGCCGTCTCCTCACCAGTTCAGAGCTGAGATCTTAGAATCTGAGGAAGAGATGGAAGACTTCATAACCGTGAGCGGTCATGTGTTTCCTCCGAGGTTCACTTGGAAGCTCCTCTGGGAGTTGAGGAGATCAGGTGTTGTTGACGTGGATTTCTGGAAGATCGGTGTGGGCAGATCCACCTTCCTCGCCGCGCTAATGAAGGGCAACCTTCTGCTTTGGGGGAGCAGAAACGTCAGCTTGGGTGAGGTTTTCGACGCTGTGGAAGCGTGTCTTGGAATGGCCTTCGGAAGAGGAGCCGCTGTTGTAGGCGCTTACTCGACGGAGGATTTTCTTGACGCATTTCTGGCCGCGGGATTCAAGGATATGAGAAAAAGGATTGTATGGATGAGAAGACAGCTGATATAGCTTCCTAGTTAACCTGGTAAGCTTCAATGTATCTTCTTCCTTCCTCTTCGGCCTCCTTTCTGCTGCTATAGATGTACATGTATGCCTCTCCGTTCCCCTCTTCTATGACCACTATAACGGGAAGCTCCTTCCCATCTTTCTTGACTGTGCCAACATAGATGACAAGGGGTGGGAGGAGATCTGCGTCGAAGATCCTTTTGTACTCAAACACCTTTAAATCGGAGTATCCCTCAGGTGGATTGGGAAAGTCCGACCAACGGATCATCTTTGGCATAGGTGCCACCATTATCTACATATGAGATGACTAATTTAAGCAATTGTACGCGGACATCGTAGTCTAGTTATACGACCGTAAAACTACATGAGCTCCACCGCCAAGGAGTGTGCACCTCCACCACCATGACATATAGTAGCAACTCCTACTGTTCCTCCTTTTGTTCTGAGGACGTTTAGAAGGGTAACCAGAATTCTGGCTCCACTGGCACCCAGAGGGTGACCTAGAGCAACCGCTCCGCCGAACACGTTCACCTTGTCAAGTGGTATGCTCAGCTCCTTTGTGATCACTAAGGTCGCCAGTGCGAAGGCCTCGTTATGTTCGAAAAAGTCCACCTCGTCCAGTTTCATCCCCGTCTTCTCCATTAGTCTTTTTACAGATGGTATCGGAGCTTCTATGAAGTCTTTAGATTCAACCGTAGAGGAGTCATATCCCAGAATTCTGGCCAGTGGTTTCAAACCTCTTTCCCTGGCAAGCCTCCTGCTGGAGAGAACCAGAGCGGCCGCGCCATCGCTCAGCTGGGAGGCGTTGGCTGCAGTTATTATCCCATCCGGCCTGAACACTGGTCTCAATCTTGAGATCTTCTCGATGCTAGTGTCAGGGCGGATGCCCTCGTCCTTGTCTACCGTCATCTCACCCTGCCTTGTCTTCAACCTGACCGGAACAATCTCTTTCAGAAAGTGACCATCTTCAGTCGCCTTAGCTGCCCTCACGTGACTCCGAACAGTAAACTGGTCTGCCTCTTCTCTAGTGATTCCATGTTTCTTAGCCGTCATTTCAGCCTCTTCTCCCATAAACATGCCATTGAATGGGTCTGTCAGCCCATCGTGGACCATTAGATCTACGATCTTCTCACCGGTGAAGGAAAACTTCACTCCCCACCTCCAGGCTGGTGTGATGAAATACGGGGCGTTGCTCATGCTCTCCATACCGCCGACCACAACCACCTCGTTTTCGTCCAGACATATCGAGGCAGCTCCCAAGGACACAGCCTTCAGGCTGGATGCACATACCTTGTTCACTGTGTAGCCCGGAACTTCCCATGGAATGCCTGCCTTGATGGCTGCTTGTCTGGCCGTGTTCATGCCGAGCCCTCCTTGAAGGACATGTCCCATTATGACCTCGCTCACATCTGAAGGAGATATGCCCGCCCTAGAGACGGCTTCCCTTATCGCCAAGGAGGCTAGGTCAACGGCGGATAGGTCTCTGAAGCATCCTCCAAACTTTCCTATGGGAGTTCTGACCGCGCTGAGTATCACCACATCCCTCAAATCCATTCTACATCGCCTCGATTACACTCAGAAGACGGTTTACCTCCTCCTCCGTAGGATGAGTTGAGTAAATCGTTGAGAGGAGGTTTATAATGTTTGAAAGCGGTTTTCTCTCCACAGCGTCACCGATCCTCTGTAGGAACTTCACTTCCCTTCTCAGATCAGAGAGCCTCTCATCATACCTCGATAGAAACTCGCTTGAGGTATCTCCCTCCTTCATGGCCTCGTCAGCAACTTCGGCAGCTGCTTCACCGGATCTGATGGCTAAATCAACTCCTCTCATGTTCAGACCGTAGTTCACGCAGAGGCCTGCCGCATCCCCAACAAGGAGAAGACCATCCGCATAGGGCCTCCTCACCGGGTTTTCCGGTATAACATGAGCTGAATATTCGGCGAGATCTCCACCATCTATGTATTCCTTAACCAGAGATTTCATCTCCTCGATAAGCTGATAGGTTGCCGTGTTCTCTGATGATCCGGTGAGGTCGTAGAGAGAGGACACTCTCACGTTAAAACCGACCGATACATGCTCCCTCATCGTGTAGAGAAATCCTTCTCCTCTCAGTCCGCTGGGAAGCCATCCCATTAAGATCATGGCCACACCAGAGGAGCTGTCCACGCTGAACCTCTCGTTTATCTCTCTCTCCGAAAGTCTTATCACTTCCTTAACCCCTACAGAGAAGTTTTCTCTGTCGAGAGGCTCTATCAAGCCAGCTCTCCTAGCCAGTAAGCTGAGAACCCCGTCAGCCGCTATCACAATCTTGCTCTTTACCACGTCCTCCCCAGCTATTATTCCCTTGATCTTTCCATTCTCAACTTTGAGGGAGTCCACTCTTATGCCGGTGATGACCATAGCTCCGATCTCTTCGACCCTATCAGCCATCCACCTGTCGAACTTGGATCTGAACACTGTGAAGCTTCTGCTTCTCTCTGGGATCTCCTCTCTCTCCAGTGAAATTATTGCCTTGCCCCTCTTGGAAATCACGCATAGCACCTCTCTCTTGACTTCTCTCTCCAGAGGAGCTTCATCTATATTAGGAAAGATCCTGCTGAGCTCATATGTGTGCAACCTCCCCCCGAACATGTTCTTGGATCCCGGCCTTTCTCCTCTCTCCACAACAAGCACACTATAACCTTTGTTAGCGAGGAGATATGCTGCTGTTAGGCCAGCCGGTCCCGCTCCGACCACGACCACATCAAACTCATCGCTCATCTTTTCCTCCTCCCTATCACAGATTTGAGAGCAGGTAAAAACTTGTACAAATCCTGAACCACACCGTAATCGGATGATCTAAATATGGGCGCATTTGGATCCGAGTTCACAGCCACTATGATCTTGGAATCAGTTATGCCGGCTATATGCTGCTGCTGGCCGGAGATCCCCACAGCTATATAGAGCTTCGGTTTTATGGTGACTCCAGACATCCCTATCCATCTCTCCTCTGGCATCCATTTGAGATCAGCTGCCAGAGGCCTGCTTGATCCTACAGCTGCCCCTAGAAGCTCCGCCAGTTCGTAGGCAAGTTTTAGATCATCCTTCGACTTGAAGCCCCTTCCACAGCCTATCACTATGTCAGCCCTGTCCAATCTCACCCCTGATGCCTTCTTTCTTCTCCTCTCCACTATCCTGAGCCTGCTCACCGGGCTGAACTCTATCCTCCTTATATTTGGCTCCACCGGGTTTTCTTTTGCTGGCTCAAACTTCCTAGGTTTTATTCCCACCACGACAGGGAGGACCACCCTCTCCTCGACAACTGCCTTACCTCCCATGATGTGCCTCACGAGGATGAGCTCATCCCCCCTCCTCATGAAGGAGATTACATCCATCACCGAGCCAGCTCTCATCCTCTGGGACACTCTCGCCGACACAGCCTTTCCTATCCTGTCAGACGAGGTGAGGACCATGCCATATCCCCCGGAAAGACTGGAGATCAAAGATGTTAGAGAATCCTCGTCGGTGGGATCGACAGTATCGCAGATGAAGATGTTCTTAGCTCCCCTTTTAGCAATCTCTTTAGATCTCTCATCGCAGTTATCCCCTGTTATCAGTATATCAGTACTTAGACCAGCTTGAACGGAGAAATTGAGGACCTCCAGAAGGAGATCATCTGAGGACGCAAAAACCAGAGCTTTCATCATGATCACCTTCCTTAGAGCTCGAGGGCCCCTTCCTTCACCAACGCCTCTATGAGCTTCTCAGCCAACTCCTGCGGATCATCTCCCTCGAACACAACATTCTTGCGGATCATGTGATAGGGCTTCAGACTCAGCACCTCCACCTTGGGCTCTACCTGGACTCCGAGATCCTCCAACTTGACCTCCTTTACGGGAAGCTTGGAGGCCTTTAGTATTTGCATCAAGGAGGGCATCCTAGGCTTGGCCGCCTCCTGTGTGACCGAGATTACCAGAGGGAAATTCACTTCTACGATCTCCTCGTATCGTTCCATGGATCTAACGAGTCTCATTCCGTTTTCTTTGACCTCCAAAGAGGTCACGTACCCCACAAAGGGGTAACCAAGCTCCTCAGCTACTCTAGGAGGGACTTGGCCGGAGAAGCCGTCTATGCTCCCCTCTCCTGCCACGACCACATCGTACTTGTCAAAGGTCAGGACCTTGGCTATCGCTCTGGAGACCGTCAGGGTGTCGGCCTTGAACAGGGCCTCGTCTATCACCACATAAGCCTCGTCTCCACCCATAGCTAGAAGCTCTTTTGTGATCTTCTGCATCTCCTTTCTGCGCATCTGAATCGGGCCCCAGGTCAAGGCCATGATCAGAACAACCTTGCCCCCCATCCTCTCCTTTATCTGTACTCCGACCTCCATTGCCCTCTTGTCCACACTGCTGACGACTAGAGGAGCCTCGCCCACCTTGACCTCGTTCGAGGAGAGATCTACCCTCAAATCCGCAGTGTCTATAGAAGGTTTTACCAGTACAGCGACGTTGATCATGAAGATCCCAGGCTTTTTGAGAGCGAATTATTGAAAAATTTTTTATCCAACAGCCAAGTTGTGTCTTATGTCGTCCAAATCCATCAACGTTGATCAGAAACTCGCTGTAAACAGGTTCTTAGTTGATGAGAGTTACAGACACATAAAGATAAGGGACCAAGAGGCCTGCAAGAATTGCGAAACTAGACCCTGCACTGTAGCATGTCCGGCCAAGCTTTACGAGTGGAACGAAGAGACCAAGGAGATGATGTACAATTATGAAGGATGCCTCGAGTGCGGAACCTGTCTCCTAATATGCCCACACGATAACCTGGATTGGAACTATCCAAGAGGTGGTTTCGGCGTGCAGTACCGGCTGGGATGAAACCTATTTAAGAGTTTGAGTGAGAGAGGGTGTGGTGTTCACATGGTGGATTTCGGTTTTTCGGACGAGGAAGAGATCCTCAGGAGCAATGTTCGCGAGCTCCTTGCTGAGATTTTGGCTCCTAGATCTGAGGAGATAGACAGAAATTGTAAGATTCCTCAAGACATCATTCAGGCCTTCGCCGAGAACCAGCTCCTCCTGATAAACATAAAGCCGGAGTTTGGGGGTAGTGATGCGTCTCACGTCATGACGACAATAGTCGTGGAGGAGCTCGCTAGGGCGGATCCCAGCGTGGCCACTGCTGTGTTCTACCTGGTGGAGGCTGCCTGGGGCAAGATACTTGAGAAATATGGCAATCCGGACGTAGCTAAGGAGGTCCTATCCAGAGCGACTAGAGGAGAGGGATTCGTTGGAATAGCCTCCACCGAGCCACAGAGTGGAAGCGATGTAGCCGGGTTTAAGACCACAGCCAGAAGAGATGGGGATCGCTGGGTGATAAATGGAGAGAAGGCTTACATAAGCGGGATAAAGGAAGCGAAGGAGATGGACGGTGGCTACGTTCTTCTAACGATGACCAAGCCCAAGGAAAGATCCAGAGGAATGACACTATTTTACCTACCGATAAACTCTGAGGGTATATCTTACGGGTTCTACGATAACATGGGCAGATGTGGAATCAGTACGGGATGGCTCAAGCTTCAAGATGTCAGGCTTCCAGATGAGTGTAGGATAGGAGAGGTCAACAAAGGCTTCAAGGTGGCTATGGAGGGTTTCGATCGTGCAAGGGTTCTCGTGGCTGCTGGATGTATAGGTCCACCCCTGGGTCTCCTGGACTATGTTGTGGAGTACCTTAAGAGCAGAATGGTCTTCGGGAGGCCTCTTGCTAAGTTCGAGGGACTACAGTTTCCGTTAGTGGATTACTGGTCCAAGCTGGAGGCCGTCAGGTTGATGATCTACAAGGCCGCCTGGGCCATCGACAAGTTTGATGTCGGTGAGATGACGCTCAGAGAAGCCGCTAGATACGCAACCATGGCTAAGCTGCTGGCTCCTGAGACCGCAACCTACTCCTTGGCTGAGTTCATGAAGTCACTAGGTGCGTTTGGTTACTCGAAGGAGGCTCCGCTTGAGAGAGCCCTCAGAGGTGTCATGAGCTACTTTGTTGGTGCTGAGGGCGGACAGCATATAATGAGGATAATTTTAGTGAGTGATCTCTTTGGAAAGGACTTCGTGGCCTACAGGTGAGTTTTTTCTCTTTTTTATCTCCTCTATGAGCAGGGGAACAAATCTCTTGTAGTCGCAGACCACTCCATAGTCAGAGTTCTGAAATATTGGTGCTTCAGGATCCCTGTTCACAGCCACGACGCATCGCGCCTCCCTTATGCCGAACACGTGTTGAGCAGCACCACTTATTCCCACAGCTATATAGAGGTTAGGCTTAACGCTTCTTCCGGTCTGTCCGACCTGTCTCTCTTGAGAGATCCAACCAGCCTCCACAGCTTTACGGGAACCAGCCACTACCCCTCCTAACAGATCTGCGAGTTCCTTAATCAATTTGAATCCCCCAGCGGATCCGAGTCCTCTTCCTCCGGATACTATCACATCAGCCTTTTCCAAGGGGGTTTCTTCTCTCCTTATGAGTTCACTCTCCAGCAGCTCCATACCAGGACTGGGAAGCTCTAAGTCTGGAGGGACTTTTATTATTTCGCCTCTCCGGTTCTCATCCCTCTTGGGCAGATCGAATACATTAGGTCTGACTGTAGCTATTTGAGGCCTTCTGTTGGGAGTTCTTATGTGAGCCAGCATCCACGCACCGAACGGGGGCCTTATCTGTATAACGTCCCCAGTCTCCTGGTCCACGTCGAGCGAGGTGCAATCTGCTGTTATACCAGTTCTCAGACAGTTAGCAACATAAGGGGCGAGCTCTCTGCCCTTCATGGTTCCTGATATCAGGAGAAGCTCCGGTTTAAATCTCCTCACAAGATTTACCAAAACCGCTCCGTGAACTGAAGGGTAGTAGGGCAATAGCCTGTCATCCTCAAAAACCAGCACCTTATCAGCACCATAGTATATAGGCTCCTCGAGGAGATCTGAAACCTTCGAACCGATTAACACCCCCGCCAGGTAGGTCTTCAACTTATCCGCCAGTTTCCTGCCTATGCTCAACAGCTGAAGGCTGGCCTCTCTTATTCCTTGCCTGTCCAATTCCATGTGGACCCATACACCTTGATACTCAGATTTGTTGATTGGATTCCACTCGTTGCAGATCTCCATCGGAACACCACCTTCTATATTAGACCTTCTTCTTCGAGTCTATCAACCAGCCATTTGGCTGCCTCATCAGGACATCCTCTGAAGATCTTCCTCTTCCTCGGAACTGTTGGGACTATATCTATCCTTGACACCCTAGTAGGGGATCCCCTGAGACCAACGCAGCTGATGTCTAGCCCCAGATCCTCATTTGACATAATGGAAATCACTCCCTTCCTCCTAGCTTTTATCTTATTGGCAAGCTTCACCTCCCTAGGAGCGTTGGATTTCATGGCCACGGATATCGCTGCGGGCATCCCTATTCTATACCTCTCCCGGACGTCTTCCAAGATCCTGGTGACGATCAGATGATCTCCCTGAACCACCACGTCGGTGACGTAGTAGAGAAAGGGTATGCCAAGCCAGGAGGCCACCTGAGCCCCTATGTGCCCGGTGGAGCTGTCGGTGGTCTCCTGACCGAAGAGCAACAAATCATACCTCTGTCGCTCTATGAACTTGGCGAGTGTGTATGAAGTGGCGAGTGTGTCTGCCCCGGCAAACACCTTGTCGCTCAGGAGAAAACCTCGATCCACCCCCATCCCTACTGCATACTCCAATCCAGCTCTGGCAGATGGCGGTCCCATGGAGATAGCTGTCACGTCAGCACCATGTTCGTCTTTTATCCTGAGAGCCAATTCTAAGGCGTTCAGATCAGGGGGATTGACAATCCCAGGCATTCCCTCTCGTACCAGTGTGCCTGTCCTCCTGTCAATGGGGACAGATTGAGTGCTAGGGACCCATTTTATGCAGACGATTAAATGCAGCACTTCAACTCTCCTCCAGCTCGTCCAAGCCCAGGAACCTTTTTATCACCTGATAGTAGTTCTCCTTGCTTCCCCATCTTTCAAGGAACGCCTGCACTATATCGTACCCAACTTTCTCCTTGAACTCCTCTCTGGCCTCGGGCGTCATATCGAAGGGAGTCCAAGGAGGAAAATCAATCACCTCCACGACGACGTCATTGAACTCTGGAAGAGCTTTCATAGCAGCCTTCCTTATCAGCTCGATTATGTAAGCCTGATATGGACATCCAGGGGCTGTCATGACTATTTTTATCACCAACCTATCCCCATCAACCTTGAGCTTCCTTATTAGACCCAGATCCACTATGTTTATTGGAATCTCAGGATCATAGACTTTTTTTAGGGCCTGAACGACTTTTTCCCTTTCTTCAGGTGTCATGAGCATCCACTGATATCGGTTAGGAAGAATTAAAGAGTTTTCCTGTGATCTGCTGAGAAGTCACTTAAAAATTGAACGCAGTTAGTTAGCTCCTTCTAGCCCTAGCCACGAGGATTCCTATCATCAGCCCGATCGAGAACGCGAGTAACAGCAGAAACATATCCCTGGGGATGAACCTGGTTATAAGAGGAACAGCTGGTTGACTGGGCTGTGGATTCGGTTGGGAGTGAGGATTGGATGTACCATTGGATGAGACATTGCCCTTTATCGGAGGGGTCCTTGGAGGGAGAGACTTCCAAGCCCTGTGAATTACATCCAGAACCATGGCGTTCGTAGCGGCGTCCTCATAGAGGCTTATGGCGTCTAGAGTGCTGGACGTCTCATACCTATGAGCAAACTCGTAATAGCTTATCGCGAGCATAGGCTCAAGACCGTCCTTGAGGACCATCGATATTGCTCTGTTAGCGCTCTTCCTCACGGAGACAAGAACCGTCTGATCGTTTGTTGCGAAAGCTGCGTGAATGGCCACAGTTCCATCTGATATGGCCTCCACAGCAAAACCTATCGCTGCCAAGTAGTTTCCAGAGGAGATAGCCCCTCTAGCATTTGAAATTGCCTCGCTACATTTGCTCAAAAACCCGCCCTGAAGTCCCAAATCGTTGTACAGGCTCTCCGCATATCCATAAGTCGTGTCGGCTCCGTAGAGGAAGTAGCTCGCCAGCGACCTCAAAACGACTGGATTCATCTCTTGGTCACCTTCTGGTTTGTAAAGGCTGAGCCACGTACTAGCCGTTTTTATTCTCCACTTGACATAGGAGATCTCATGTACAGCGCCCCACTCTCCGGAACTGTCAAAATACATGCCCTGTTCGGCTTTACTGAGTGCATCGTCCAGAGCTTCCTTGGCTTTGTAGTACCGCATCCAGGCCCCGATTAGAGCATCTGATCTCTTTGAAGTTGTTATCCTCACACTCTCAAGTCTGTTTTGTAGGTCGTTCAATGATTTCTCCAGCTCTTTCACAACTGAGGTGAAGTGATTCTTGTCCTTCAGATACATTGTCAAGTCATATGCATACTGGGCCTCCACGATAGCCTGAAAAGCCAAACTAGCCGCTGAGTAGTACTCCCCCCCGCTCAGACATGACCTCGAATCTGAGAGAAGGAACTCTGCATGAGATAGGACCTCCTCTACGTATTTTTTTGCATCGGCTGATAGACCTTCGTAAGATGATCTAGTCCTCTTGGAGAGCTCTTCAACTTTTCCCTCGTAGAAATAAGTCCAGGACTCTATCGCCTTCTTCGCCTGACTGCTGAGCTCTACCCTTGGTAGGGGAGCGATGCTCTTCAGCTCAACGCCGGTGAAGTACTTGAAGGCCTCCGTTATGTCGGAGACTTCCACCACTCTCACCCCTAGCTTCTCACCCAGCTTCACCAGGTCGACCTCCTTCTTCTGAGCGGTCACCATGTGAAATATTCCAACTGTGACCGTCTTCTGGACCACTTCAGTGACTATTCTTTGGCCAGCTGGTATGAGGAATACTTTCGCTCCTCCTTTAGCGGCAGCTCTCAGCTTATCAGGTATCCCACCCACCGGTCCTATCGTTCCATCCGGATTTATCATGCCGGTCATTATAACATCCTTCTTCGGCTTCACTCCCTCCAGAGCAGCTAGCGTGGCCACAGTCATAGCGGCTCCAGCGCTAGGACCTCCTATAACAGAGCTTTCTGACGATATGTGGTAGTAGAAGTTGTAATCCCTGAAGCTCAGACCGAGGAGGTAGCACGCCACAAAGGCCGCTGTTCTAGCCGAACCCTGAGTGTCCAGCTGGGTCAGCGGATCGGCTGAGAAGTACACCACCCCACTGCCCGGAGTGATCTTCACCGTCAGGTTGCTCAAGACGCCTATCGTGCTGCCGTTGGGTAGCTGAGCCACCGCTGGGATTCTCAGCTCCACCTCGCTGAATGTAGGGGTTGCATTGACGCCCATCACAGAGACCAAGAGCATTAGTGCCAGTAAGAACGAGATCGCTCCCTTTCTCATTTTGTCCTCCTGATGTGAGTTCATTTTATGAATAAAAGCTTTCCGAGACGTTGCTCGGGAATCCATGAGCATCCACGACATAAGGTTAACGGAGAATCTACGCCAACCAAACCTCTGCTATGTCCGACCGATAACTGAGGTCGTCATGAGATGCCTCAGCAACGGAATCCGTGGACATCACTGGAGGACCTTCAAGAGCTCTCGGATCTCCCATCAAGCCCCCTACCCAGGACCCACACGCCTGAACCGGTCGACAGTCGAGCTTCATCACCACACTGATCGAAGGTCGCTCAGGCTTCAGGCTCTTGACAATCCATGAGACAGCCACACCAGCGAAGAGATCCAGAGCTCATAGAAACCTCCAAAGCTCAGATGTGGGGACGGAGCAGCAGCACTTAAAGACGCTCATCTTATATTTCTCAATCAGATCTGTGCGAGGATTAGCTATCCTATCAAACCCTATATCAACAGCATACCTGTCCAGAACTTCCTTAAGTTTGGAGGGCCTCATGCATCCCAGGGAGAGCGTGATGCCTGGAACGGATCCTCTAGCTTCGGATAGAGCGATCTTTAGATCATTAAGGTCCCAAGATAACTTAGATCTGGGAGCTTCAGGGGTTGATTTAAGCACAAGAATCACGACTTCATCGGTCATGTTTGAGATCTCCCTCACATAGCTTAGGACGTCGGATGGGGAGCTTCCAGGCAACCCCAATATGAAGTGAGGTACCACCCTGACTATCTTCGAGAGCGAGTCCATTCTATCGAGGTAGTCCTCAGGAGTGTAGTTAAGCTTTTTGACATCCATTATAGACCTCTCGTTTGTGAGGAACTCGAAATCCACGAAATCTATGAATTCTTCAGCCCCTTCAAGTGTTTTAGGGTCGATCATACCAGAGTGAATGGAGATAAGAGCTCCAGTCATCTTTTTGATCCTCTTTATCGACTCCAGAAAGGGTTCTATTGGAAGGGCCCCTCTTCGGTCGTATCCTCCGCTTATCAGGAAGCCTTCAACACCCCTCTCCCTGAGCTTCAGACAAAGCTTCTCCAGAATCCGGGGAGAGCTCGCTGGCATCATCTGTCTGAGGTAGAAACCCCTGCACATGTCGCAATTCAGGGCACAGTATGTTCCAGTGATCGATATCGATCTGAACTTCCCTCTAGGCTTGAAGGCTAGAGGAAGCATCCAAAAGCACCTTCCTCATGTCCTCGATGATGATGGGCCAATCTCTCTCAACGAGCTCGGGAGACGGGTAGTTGTACATCGGACCGCTAGGCCTCTCATTGTAGAAAGGCCTGTTGCAGCCGGGACATCCGCTTGTCAGCAACGCTTTCTTCATGAGCTCCGGTTCCACGAGTAGTCTTCTTAGATCGACATTCTCATCCACCATGAACCGCATTATCTGAGCCCTTCTGTACGCAGCCAGAGCTGGAGCTCTGATGTTCAGCCGAATACCCCTGACTGGAGTGAATGCGAAGAGGGCGGTGGACGCTCCAATGGACTTTATGAGCTTCATGGTCTCCACAAGTTCCTCCGTCCTTTCTCCCAACCCAACTATGAGGTGTACGTGTACTTTTCTTCTTCCGAAGACATCCACTCCTTCCCTTATGAAGTTAAGATAGGTGGTCCATGAGAACGGCTTGTCCATTAGATTGAAAACTTTTTTTGATGCCGCATCAAGCCCAACTCCCAACCTCTCCACTCCTGCATCTCTCAACTCCATCAGGACATCTCTTTCCACTGGAGTTATCGCTAGAGACAACGGAACTCCAGTTTCAGATAGCTTCCTCACCACACGAACGGATTCCTCCAGATATCCTGGTTTCAGAACCGTTTGAAAGCAGACCCTCTTAAACTTTCTCAGACCAGGAGCTATCTTGTCCAACTCGATTACAGGCCAAGTTATCCTGGAGAGCATCCTCTTTGACGTCGAGTTTCGTGCCGACTGAGGACAGAACCTGCATCCAGCTGAGCATCCTGTTGAAGAGAATTGTAGCAGGTAAGCAGTTGTGGGGAGGAACTCCCGGCTGATCCTGATGCTCGTCATTCCCAGAACATACAGCGTTCCTGAGGAGACCCTCACCTTCAAGCTCAAAGCTGGTCCAGGAAACATGGCAGATCCAAGACTTAATGCTTTGGGATCTGCTTGAACCCAGCACCGATATGTTCACTCCCTGAAGGTCCGTGAATCGTTCGCAATCTCTTTTAAGGATTTGAAGTTTGGTCTCTAGGGGGCTTTAAGGAAGCTGGGTGTGTCCAATTGTTGAGGGTGCTTAGGGAGTTCGATCCATGGAGGGGTCGGCTGTGCACATGTCCCAGGAAGTTTTCTCTAAATCCCTACACGGGATGCGCGCACTCATGCCTGTACTGCTACATCTCAGCTTACATAAGGGAGGCCTTCAGACCAAGACCCAAGAGAGACTTTCTCAGGAGGCTTGATGCAGATCTCAATGAGATAAGGCCTCGCTCCCTGATATGTATGAGCACAAGCTCAGATCCATATACCCCTCCGGAGGATGAGTTAGGGATCACCAGAAGGGCCATAAGACTGATCCTCGAGAGAGATATGCTTCTCCTTGTTATGACCAAGTCAGACCTTGTCGTGAGAGATCTCGACATTCTCTCTGATCGGTGCGCTGTCAGCATTACGATAACCACGATGGATGATCGGCTGGCCATCATGATGGAACCGAGAGCCCCGGCTCCTGTGAGCAGAATCAGAGCTCTAGAGAAGGCGAAGGATCTGGGAATACCCACAATTTTAAGACTTGACCCAATAATACCTGGTGTGAATGACGATCCTCGCTCGATAAAGGAGGTTCTGGATGCTGCCGAGAGCGCAGGAGTGAAACATGTGGTCTCATCCACTTATAAGGTCAGACCCGACAACATGAGAAGGATGTCTGTCCTCCCTGTCAGGTGGGAGCTCTACGATCTGGGCGAGAATATATCCGGGTACAGATACCTCCCCAAGCCTATCAGGATGAGGATTCTGGAGACAGTCAGAGAGGAGGTTCTGAAGAGGGGGATGACATTTGCTGTATGTCGGGAAGGGTTGCCTCTCAACAGCTCCGGGGTTCATTGCGACGGATCTCACCTGATTCCGGGTGATGGAGTTGGACGGGATGGAGAGATTGGTCTCTGATGTGAAGAAGCTCAAAAACAGCGAGATCTCCCTCCTGGTGAAGGCTAGGATATCCGAGTTCAAGAAGAGGAGGGAGGCTTCAGAGGAGGAAATCTTCAAGGAGCTCTGTTTCTGTCTACTGACAGCTAATTTCAGTGCGAAAGAAGGAATCAGGATCCAGAATGCCTTGAATGATGGATTTATTTATCTTCCTAGGGAAGAGCTGGAGAACAGATTGAGGGAGCTCGGGCACAGATACCCCAGGGTGAGAGCTGAGTACATAGTTGAGGCGAGGAAACTTTTGGGGAAGTTGAAGTCGGAGATTTCAAGAAAAGATCCACGAGTCCTCAGAGAATGGCTCGTTAAAAATGTAAAGGGCCTCGGATACAAGGAGGCCAGCCACCTCCTCAGAAACGTAGGCTTCGAGAACGTAGCGATAATAGACTTTCACATATTAGACTTGCTGGAAAGATATGGAGTTATAAAGAAGCCAAAGACGTTGACCAGAAGAAGATATCTCGAGATAGAGGATAAGCTGAGGAAAATTGCTGAGCTCTCCGGGACTAGTTTGGGGGAGCTAGATTTATATTTATGGTACTTGGAAACAGGAAAGATCTTGAAATAAGCGGATGGAAATTCGTTTGTGGACGCCTGAAAGAGTCCTACTCTCCATCTCGTGTGAGATATCGGCTACGAAGGTTACAGAGTTTACTTCCTGTATGGAAGGAGGATCTCCAAGAGCGATGCTCCATTCTACGAGGAGGTTAATCTTAAGAGGGTTCTTTTCGACCTTCTACGACCAAAAAAGGTTGACAGGCATCATCTATACCTGCTCCACAGATCAAAACCCGAGAGCATAGCTGGGAAGTTCTGGAAAATCATAAATTTTTGGAACTTCTGATTTCACTCCTTTTCTAGTATTTTCACCTCACATGACCTAACGAGTTCTCTGAACTTCTCAGCATCAGTCTTAGAGCCGACTATAGAGCCATAATGCATGGGCACGGCTACCTTAGGTCGTATCAGCCCGACGGCCTCTGCCGCCTCGAAGGCATTCATCACGTAGGTCCCACTCACGGGAACCAAGGCTATGTCCACCCTCAGGTCCTTCATCTCGGGTATGAGATCGGTGTCCCCAGCATGGTACAACCTAGTACCGTCTGGAAGTTCCAATATATACCCCACGTAACCGCTCCTTCTTGGATGAAACTTCAGTCTCTCCCGCTTAACGTTGTACGCTGGGACTGCCTCTATCCCTATATCGTCCAGTTTGATCTTATCCCCAGGCCTCACTTCAAGAAACTCTACCTTAGGAACCTTTTCTCTGCAGGACCTTGGTGCCACAACCTTCGTAGAGCTCTTGAGAAGTCTTGATATATCCTTGGGGCTGCAGTGATCGAAGTGATTGTGTGTTATAAGCATTACATCAGCCTTCGGCCCAGACGTTACCTCGTAGGGATCGATGTATATCACTTTGTCATTCTTCAGGAGAAAGGAGGCGTGTCCCAACCAAGATAGCTCATACGGACCGAACTTGAGTCCCATAAGTTGATCATGGAAGGTGAACCAAAAAACTTTATCTAATCTATCGCGGGAAGACCGCCGCGTTTGCGCGGCGGATGAACTGCGGTTTTGCCACGATCGTAGATGTAAACGGCAGCGTGAATGTTGGTGCAGGCTCCTCAGCTACATGCTAAGGAGTGGAGCTTATTCACATCAGCCCCAAATTCTCCCAGTACAGAACCTCGAGGGGACTTGTAGTGTACAGTGTGCTGGGGGGAAGCCGCCCGTTTTAACAGGTGGCAGTTCACTCTTTTGAGTGGAGTCCAGTGTTCGCACAAGGTCTGAGCATCTTACCCTTGATCATGTTGACCTCTCCCTCACTCAGAGCCAATTCTCCACGGAGGTAAACGCTTTCCACCCCACCAACTACGGGTATTCCCTCAAATGGAGTGAACTTGGCTTTTGTCTGGAGATCTTCGGAGCTTATCCTCCTCCTGGTAGAGTACTCATATATAACGAGGTCTGCATCCCTGCCGGGAAGGAGAGCTCCCTTGTTCACCCCAAGAATTTCAGCTGGTCTCGATGAGTACAGATCCAGCATCCGAAGCGGTGCCTTCCCGTCCAATATCATGGTGAAAATTATCGGAAGAGTTGTTTCGAGCCCAGGAAAACCGGGTACACCCGCTTCCTTCTCCTCAACTGTGTGAGGTGCATGATCAGTGGATATAGCATCCACCAATCCAGTTCTCACGGAGTTCATCACGAGCTTTACGTCGTCATCGCATCTGAGAGGTGGTCTGACCGACATCCTCGGATCGGTCGAGGAGGTGAGAAGGAAGTAGTGCGGGCATGTGTCCATCGTCACTTGAAAGCCGAAGAGCTTGGACTCCAGCAGGGAGGTTATGCCTGCAGGAGAGGACATGTGAGTGAAGTGGCATCTCCCACCGCGGCATGATTTAAGGACCCTTCTTATCCCCAAGAGCTCGTCTCCGGATATTTCTGCATGTACCACAGCGAGCAGGTCCAGTTCATAGAGCTCCCTCATAAGATCAGGCAGTTTACCTGACAGGATATCCTCGGGATACAGCTTCACGCCAAAGATAAACTCCCTTGCTCTATGAAGTTCTTCTAACTTCTGGGGGACCGCCATATAGAATCCGTGATCGACCAGAGCTTTCTTTGACGCCTCCTCCATCTTCCACCTCAGAACCCTAAGGGAGTCCACTCTGGGATCGTTGTTGGGCATATCGAACACTGCTGTCACCCCTCCGAAGAGAGCTGCTCGAGTGCCCGTGAACCAGTCCTCTTTGTAGCTCTGATTCAGATCTCTCATGTGTACGTGCATATCTACCATTCCTGGAAGCAGAATCCTTTTACCATCAGCAACCACCTTTTCGGAGTACTCGTTTGGAGAGGAGACCCACACTCCGTCTATCTTGCCATTGCTTACACATATCTCCAGGTCCTTGAGCTCACCTTGCAGGTACGCTCTACCTGATATTGTCAGGTCAGCGGATCTCCTCCTTCCTGCCATCCCACCCCCTCCAGAACCTCCCGAAGTCCTCGATTCTGAGAAGAACGTCTCCTCTGAACACCGGACCATCGGAACAAACCCTGAGTCCAAGAGGGTCGAGGACACAGCTGCCACATACTCCTATTCCGCACCTCATCAAGCGCTCTACTGAAATCTCCACCTTGGACGGATTGACTATTCTCAGGAGCTCCACCGCCATTCTCTCTGGACCGCAAGCGTACACCATATCATATCCTGAGAGATCCTCGAGGATCTCCGTGACCAGCCCTTTAAATCCCACTGACCCGTCTTCCGTGGCTACAATAAAATCATCAGCGAGTATTCCCACTTTCTGTGGATCTATGTAGTTTTTGCTCCCTTTGAACCCGAGAAGAAGAGTTATGTGAGAGTCCAGATCCTTGAGTCTTTTGGAGAGAAGGGGGAATGGTGCAAGCCCGTATCCTCCTCCCACCAAAGCCACAGTGCCCTTAACGAGAGTGAATCCCTTCCCGTAGGGGCCCCTCACGGGGAGGACATCACCTTCAGACATCGAGAAGATTTTCCTCGTGACCGATCCTCTGAGAGCCACCACAAGCTGTAAGCCGTTCTCGATGTCGGACACCGAAAAGGGTGCTTCACCGACACCGGGAACCCAAACCATGACAAACTGTCCGGGATCAGCCTTTAAGTGGATATCAACGACGATCCGTCGTACTCCCTCTGCAACCTCATCCACCTTCCTTATTCTGCCTTTCAAGTACATTAGCTCACCGGGAGAGTTGCTTCGCTATCTCCTCTCTCTTCATCTCACTGCCACAGTAGTAGCACCTGAAGATGAGCGGGTCCTCAGATACCCTGAGGAATACAGACCTTATGGACTCCTTTGGGTGGTTCGTGATGCAAGTGGGGTTATTGCATCGAATTATGCCGTCCACCCTGTCCGGTACCTTGACATACCTCTTCTCGGCAACTTGATAGTTCCTGATTATGTTTATCGTTGCCCTCGGTGATATAAGGGCGATCTTGTTCACCTGCTCGGGTGTAAGCTCCACCTCCTCTACCTTCACTATGTCCTTTCTGCCCATCTTCTTGCTCTTGACGTTCATCACGACAGCCACCACCTTTTCCATGAGGAGATCTGGGTCCAATATCTCGAGGACCCTCAGCGCCTCTCCGGCCTTTATGTGATCTATAACCGTACCGTTCCTGATCCTCCTTACTATGAGAGACATCACACAACCCCAAAGATCACCTTGAGGAGAGCCATTCTCACAGGAACCCCATTAGCCGCCTGATCGAAGTAGAGAGCGTGTTTTGTTACATCTACTGAGACGTCTATCTCTCCCACTCTCGGCAGGGGATGCATCACCACTAGATCTTTCTTGGCCTTCATAAGCGTGGAGGACGTTATCCTATAGCTTTCCTTGACCTTCTCGTACTCAGATGGATCCGAGAACCTCTCCTTTTGTATTCTAGTTACATAGAGAACGTCGAGCTCTGGAAGAACCTTCTCCAGATCGAAGGTCTCCTCGAAGTCGATACCGATCTTCGATCTCACCTCATGTCTTATCCTGAGCGGAGGTGGGGATATCAGTTTGAGCCTGACCTTGTACTTCGATACCCCACATATGAAGGAGTTCGCCGCTCGTCCATATCTCAGGTCTCCGAGGATGCCGATCGTAAGACCATCTATGCAACCGAACTTCCTCCATATCGTGTAGAGGTCAAGCATCGCCTGGGTTGGGTGATTTCCACGCCCGTCACCAGCGTTTATTACGGGAACCTCCGCAACCTCAGCCGCTCTCCTGGCAGCTCCCTCATATCTGTGCCTGATAACTATGACATCACTGTAACGGTCCAGCATCCTTATTGTGTCGGAAAAGCTTTCTCCTTTGTCTATGGAAGTTCCCTCGGATGACGAGAATCCTATGACTTCTCCTCCTAGCCTCTTCATGGCAGATTCAAAGCTAAGCCTTGTCCTCGTGCTCGGCTCAAAGAAGGCCGAGGCCATTATTTTGCCCTTGAGGTCATCAGTTCTTCTACCTCTCATCTCGTCGGCCAGTAAGAAGAGATCCTCAAGCTCCTTTCTGCTCACATCCTCTATCGATATCACATCCCTTAATATAAAGCATCACCTCCTCATATCTCTCCCGAGAGACGAGACCCATCTCCAAGGAAGACTTCATCACCCCTTCGAGAGTGAGAATGCTATGAAGATCGATTTCGTGACTCATTAGAAAGTTCTTTGCTCCCTGATTTCTATCTAGAATGACAAGCGCATCTTTAACTATAAATCCACATCTCCTGAGAATCTCGGCAGCCAAAGCGATGGACCCTCCCGTTGTCGACACATCATCCACCAGAAGAACCCTCGATCCTTGGCCCAAGAGTCCCTCTACTGATTTGGCGAGGCCATGGTTTTTCCTGCTCCGGACGTAGACCATGGGAATTTCGAGTTCGTATGACATCACCGCCGCGTGGGGTATGCCTCCAGTGGCTACACCGCATATAGCGTCGAAGTTCAGCTTCTCAGCTGTTTTAAGGAGATATCGCGCTATCCTCCTGAACAGAGGAGGACTTGACGGCACCACCCTCATATCGACGTAGATAGGACTTTCCATACCTGACGTGAGGATGAACCTACCGAACTTTACAACCCCGGATGAGAAAAGGTTCCTGATCAGAGCAGGATCTCCTAGAGGATCACTGAATTGATCGCCTCTCTTCTCAACTTCCGGCAAACATGCCCTTCAGTTCTACATGGAGGTTCAATTTTAACTTGACTATCCGCTGAGGGTCTATCCGTCGTGAGTTTCAGGAGGTTTGTGGGTGAAGATCTTCCGTTCAGGCAGCTCTGCCTCCAACTCTCAAGGATTGAGCAGGTCGTCCTTGTTGTGGAGTCGACGCGGTGTCTGGCGGGGTTAGTGCTT
>JAOZGP010000036.1 GCA_027491735.1 Thermoproteota archaeon
AAGCACTAACCCCGCCAGACACCGCGTCGACTCCACAACAAGGACGACCTGCTCAATCCTTGAGAGTTGGAGGCAGAGCTGCCTGAACGGAAGATCTTCACCCACAAACCTCCTGAAACTCACGACGAATGGATCCCTATCCCTAAATGCTCGTCTAGTTTAATTCTCAAGTATTCAACATAAAGCTCTCTGAGCTCCTTGGCTGAGGGGCTCATGGCCTTAAATATCTCCAACTCTGCCTTGAGTTTATTCTTCAGGAACCATTCATTCTCTCTCTGCCATATCTCTCCCTGCAGATTCGGTAGAAACCTGTTGTCCTCAGCGGCCTTATAATCCATTGGAGTGAGAGGTTCTAGAGCGAATCTGTAATCCTTGAAGAACCCTACATCCACATCCTCGGTCATTATCCCTATAAATTTGGCATCAGGAACCGCTAAACCGTCTATGTGCGCGGAGTTTATGCTGTTATAAATTACTGTGGCTGCTATCCTGAGAGACCATGGAGAGAGGTCCGTGAGAATAGCTATAGGCACTCCTTCATCAGAGAGCATCCTCAGAAACCTCCTCATGCTCCTGGATGCCTGCCCCTGTAATATGGCTATTCCTATCCTCTCGTCCTCCGGTATGTTGAGCTCTATCATGTTCTTTGCGGGCCCAACCTTCTCCACAGCTATCACGGCCTTAACACCGATCCTTTTGAACTCTATGTTCTCCGGCCTCGGTGGAACGGAATATCCCATTTCACCGACCTGATCTGCTCTAATTCTCCTCCCTGATCTGTCCACGAGTTCTATGTCTCCATAAATCCATCCTCTAGGGTCACTAGTTATGGAAAAAGCTTCCCTAGGCATGCTAAGTATGAGCTCCATTAGGACTATTCGAGCATCAGTCTCTCTCTGTTCCCTCGGGAAGAGAGTTCCTTTGAACTTCTCTATCTTATGCATGTAGTAGAAATCCCTTTTTGTCATGGTGAGTCCATTTTCGAGGTGGTCCAGCGAGCGGCTGAATCCATAGAGAACACCGGCCAGGGTTCTAAGGCTCTTAACTCTGTCACCGATGATCTTGCTGAAGTTTTGAGGATTGAATATATAGCCCCTCTCCTCCAGAAACCTTATGTTTGTCTTGCTATTGGGAGGATAGAGAATCTTGGGAAAGTCCCCCTTCTCTATGTCCTCCCCAACCTTCTTGGCCAGTTCAACTATCCTTTTCTTCACTTCCTCCTTCATCAACATCGACATCACCACTCATCACGTCCTTAAAAGCTCTTTCCAAAAGTATCTCCACAGAAGGGCGACTTCCAGTCAGCTCAGCTATGTTCTCTGCTATGATTTCGTAGAATTTCCTGAATAGAAAAGCTTTTTTGGCTATAAGGGCTCTTCTCCTCACCTTTGACAGATAAAGCTTCAGCTCTCTAGCACAGGCCCTGAATCCCGCCTCTACCTCATGAGCGACCTCTGGCACGTTTGCTATGAATTCCTTTCCGACGGTCTTAAACGGGATCTTTGTGGAAGCTATGTGGAAGAACAGAGCGATAGGTTCCTCTTCCAAGGATTTTATTCCATACAGAGACCAGTTTATGTTCTTGACGACGTGATAAGACACATCACTTGCAGCATCATACAGGAGGGGTATCCTGTTTGCGAATCGATATAATTGAATTTCTCCTGTAGGTCTTATCCTCCCTCCATAAGCTATGGCCGTCTCAACTATGAAGGGATGTCCACCGTACACGGAAGGGGGTCGTTGGACAGCCCTGACGAAATCAGGTTGAAGCTCCTTTTTTATACCTTCCTCAAAGAGTCGCTCGCTTAGAGGAGATAGTACAGTGTAATCAGGAGCTATGAACCTGTCGTACGATCGGATGGCATAATATAGTGCCCTTATCTCCTCATCACCTAGCTTTCTCGGGTTGAGATTCTCCGGCAGCCTAGCTAACTTCAAGACCTCAGCAGCAGTCTTATCACCGACTCTCTGAAAGTTCGTCTTCAAAAATCCTTTCAGAGTATTTGCTCTGCTTCTTTGGAGTAATCTATGCAATAATTCGAGGTCAACTCCCTTTGGGTGGTAGAGTGCTTCCTTAGGCCTCGGGGGCATTTCATCAGTGGACCTAGGGAAGAAGTACAGGACGCCATCCGGATCCAGAAATATTATGTCGGCATACGGTGTTACTATAGCCGTCTGCCTGAGGTAGTCAACTATTTTCCTCCGGGCTTTTCCGTAGTCTCCCTCGAAGTAGCTTTCAACTACAGTAAATGGATTGTTCGCAGTTCCGAGGTTCTTCTTCTCTAAAACCACCGGCTCGTTCTTCTTTATATCTATCTTCATCATTACTTCAGTTATTGTAGATCTAGCTCGAGCGGATATCACTCTAAATGGTCTGTGAGTGGTTATTTGTCCGTAAAGAAGGGCCATTGTCCCCCCTAAACCGAAGGTCCCCCTGCTCTGTATTAGCCTGTACTTGGAACTGACAAATACTCTACCGAAGGCCTTCGGGATCTCCTCTGACCCTAGACCGACTCCGTTGTCTCTAACAATTATTCGATAGAGATTCCCTCCCGTCTTTCGGTCTCTGAGAAAGCTCAAAGATATCATTATCTTTGGGGGGACGTTCCTCTCTTCAGCAGCGTCCAGAGAGTTCTCCACCAACTCCCTTATAACCGTGTAGGTAGCCCTCACGGGATTGTCGAAACCAGCGAGAGATCTGTTCCTGTAAAAGAAGTCCGCAGCACTTATCTCACTCAGCTTCGGTTCCAAAACGGACATCCTCCCACCTTCTCATCTGAGTAGTCAGTTAAATCTCTCCTCTCTAATCTCTTTATCTCGGCTTTCAGTCATTTTTTCCATGACTTCTATGGATTTCATCACTGAGAGCGCCTTTTCCATCTTTTTATATGCTGCTGAGTGACGAGCGCCTGTTATCAACGCCTCCACTGCTTCCTTAGCTGGAAGGACTCCATAGTGCTTTCCTATTATCGATACTGTATGTCCGTAGACCGAGATGTTAGTACCTGTTCTCTCCTCTATATATCTCTTCGCCTTTCCTCTTTCTCCTATAACTCGTCCCCGTACTCTGATGAGCTGGTTCTTCCTACCTCCAACGTACTTTCTTAGATCCAAAACTTCCAAGACGTACTCATCATCAAAGAGCTTCTTAGCTATTTCAGGATTAAACCCCCTTCCTATGGCCCTGACCACTTGAAGCAGTTTCTGAGGCATGAGCGGGTCTCTTGGTTCATCATTAAATCTTACAGTAACCTCTCCTGTACCGCTGTCGATCTCTATCTTGGCTCCAGAGATTTCCTCAAGTTCTCGCCTGGTTCTGCCCCCCTTTCCTATCAGTGCACCTACTCTATCCTTGGGTATCTTCACCGTCAGCTCTCTCAACGTGATCACCTTCTAATATTCCATTAAGAACGAGATCTGGATCCAGACCGATGCCCCACCTCTTCCTGAAGAACCTGATTATAGTCGTGATGTCCCTCCTTAAATACTCTAGTGCTCTCGGATGAGCTGTCGTAACCGCCTGTGATACATCTATGATCCACGGCTTTGACCTCCAAAGGAGCACGTTGTACTCGCTGAGGTCTGAATGAACAAGCTCCGCTGACCTGTACCCTCGAGTGACATTGTCCAATATATCACGCAGGATGATCTCGGGGTCTATCCCCGGATCTCTCACTTCCTTAAGCTTGGGCGCAGGAAATCCCTCGTCCCCCACAAATTCCATGACCAGTATGTTTCCCGACCTGGCGTAGGGCTCAGGGACCCTTACTCCTGATTTTTTAAATCTCTGTAAATTTCTGAACTCCTTCTCAACCCAGAGATCCAAAAGCTTGCTCCTGCTCCTGAACCCGAACCTGAAATCTCCTGATATGTAGTCCAGATGTTTTCTAAAACTTGACACAGATTTGTATATTTTTATAGCTACAGGTCCTCTATCTCCAACTCCGGAAAGGATCACGGCCTCCTTTCCCATGGACACAATCCACGTGAAGTCCTTTAGGATCCCTCTGTTAAACAGCTTGAGGAGGTTCCGAACAGTCCTGAAGTCGAAAACATATTGTTTTATTTTAAAAAAATCCCTGTCTTTAAATCGCTTTTTTTCCTTATCCATCAGAGAGTCCACGATCTCCTCCAGATCTTCCTTTCCCATCGTCCTCATCCTAGATCCTCCATAGTCGCCCAGGATTTGTCTAGATATCCTCTCTCGATGAGCCACTGAACTTGAGCTCTGTTATACTTAACAACGATATCTCCCCTATCCCTCTTGAATGGCCAAATCGAAACCAGGACGATATCTCCATTCTTAAGCCAAGATCTTCTTCCTCTGAGCTTGCCTCTCACTCTACAAACCCTTATCACTCCGTCGGAACACTCAACCCTGAAATGTCCCTTGCCTAAAGGCTCCAAAATTCTACCGAAAACCTCCAAATCCTCTTCTACTGGAAGAAGATCGTTCATTTCTTCGTCGAGAGATGACTCAGGGGCTTTTTTCTTTCCCTTTGGCAAGATACGACCTCCCTTAGATCTTCTTTATGGGGGACTCAGCCCCGCAGGCCAGACACTTCAGGACCCAAATGCGGCCCCTCTTCTCTATCTTGGTATCTGGCCTTTTACAGATCGGACATATGACATATAAATTTATGAATTTCTCTATCCTCGACCTCACAAGGGACGGCTTGACGAGCGTTGTAAATATGAGCTTTGAACCATCTGAAGTGAGAGTATATGGGCTTCCAACCTCCTTGGACAGAAATCTAGCTAAATCCTTTGGATCTCTATTTAAAATGGAAACAAGCTCCTTGAAGCTGACTATATGCGTCTGTCTCCCCTCCACCCTTATGATAGGCTCCGGTGGATGAAATCTCTCACCTGAAAGCCTGACAACATCCTTTAGCTGCTTATATGCGTTATCTAGCATAGCTAAATATTCTTCCTTGGTGCTCAAGGCGTTATCCTCCCTAAAAGGGAGGATAACTCCAAGGTTAATAAGTTTTATTTTTGTTCAACCTCTTCCCTTCCGAATTCCTTCCCTGGCCTATCATCATGGGAATTCTGCGGAGATCCAGAATTAGGAGCTCTAGAGATCTCAAAATTATTACGTTTGGGTCCTTTATCCTTACGACAGTTATCGGCTGCAGATAAATCTCCTCTCTCCAAGAACGTGGCCTTCCTATGACGTCCAAGATTGCTCCTATATGATAAACATCACCAGACTCCTTGTCCAGCAGCAGAGGTACTCCCTCACCAAAAGCACGGACGTCCACAGTTCCGGTACCATCAAATAAGCTAACTCTAGCAAAGTTCCTGTCCTGTGAGAGATAAGAGGAGACAACCACCCCCATGATTCGTAATCTCGTCGTGCTACACCATGGGAGTCTGAAGAACCTCATGTGGTCCAGCTCCAACGACTCGAAGTCTCCCTTCAGTATGTCGGATATTCGCACTATCTCTGCTGGGATGTACCTCAACGACACGAGGACCTATGAGAGGAATCTTTATTAATACTCTTTCCCTCACTGGAGGGGGCCCGTGGCTCAGCCTGGATAGAGCGCCCGCCTTATATGGCGCCTCCCGTTACATAAAGCCAGAGGAAAAGCGGGAGGTCCGGGGTTCGAAGCCCCGCGGGCCCACTCTTCTTTAAGGGGGAAGCCCTGTGAGACTGTGGATAGATGTAGTCAACTCACCACATGTTCGTCTCTTCAGGAGGCTTATCAGGAAACATAGAAGCGAAATAAGCTATCTATTCGTGACCTACAGAAGCTACGAGTCTCTTGAAAAGCTATCCAGAGATATGCTCTCGAGCATTACAGATGACTTGATCCCGGTCGGAGTCAGGGAGATCAATAAGAAAAAGAAGCTAGAGAGCTTTCTGGCTAGGGTAAAAGGACTGATAAGGATCGCTTCCGGGAGGCATATCGATGTAGCTCTATCCAAAGCATCTCCCGATCTTGCTAGAACGGCATTTGGTCTAGGAACTCCAGTAGTAACAGTAAACGATAATGAGCACAGTGTTCCGGTCATAAAGCTTACATTCCCCCTATCAAAGGCTGTTGTGGTTCCTAAGGTTTTCCCGGAGAACATAAAGGAGAGATTTTGTACCGGAGCTGTGAAAGAGTTTCGATTTGACGGCCTGTGCGAGGTAGCTCACATAATGGACTTTCTGGAGGACTTTAAGGGAGTTCCCCATCCAGACGAGGACTATCTGGTGGCTCGATCAGAACCCATCGGGGCATCCTATATGGGCAGGACAAGAGCGAGTAGGTTCGTCTATTTTCTGGAGGAGATAGTGGCTAAGACAGGACTCAGGTTGTACTACTTTCCAAGACAGAACGATCCTTGGATTGCTCTCCTACGCAAGAAGTTCAAGGACCTCCGGATCCCAAGTGGTTCTGATGCTCTTCCCTTGCTTGCTGGTGCAAGAGCTTTCATCGGTGGTGGAGGGACAATGACTCGAGAGGCAGCGCTTTTGGGTACTCCAGCGATACATCTATACCCTGGTGACCGGTTAGCCGTTGATAAACTGCTGGAGGGTCAGGGGCTTGTAGTAGACCCTAAGAACGTAGATGAGGCGATGAAGTTTATGGAGATGAGAAACGAACTGAGATCTAGAGCTAGAGAATTCTTATCTCGATGTCAAGATCCCACAGAGGTCATTTGGAGGGCTGTTGCCTGGACAGTAGAATCCTCCTGAACGCTGCTCTTGTTACGTAATACCATGCGACCAGCGAAAAGCCAAAGGCTATGAGGGATACAGCCACTCGGAGAGCTGCATACACCATCTCCAGGAGACCTCTTCCGTGAAAGCTTGTGTAGGGAAGGATCATGATCTTTATCAGGATCAAAGCCAGTAGAACAAGTCCCCATCCAGAAAAGACAAGGAAGATCCCTAGAGCGAGTCCTCTGTCCATATGGACCGTCCACCCTTACCTAGAGAAACGTGAGAAGTAGGGAGGCTATGCTCAGGATCCCTGAGATCAGGGTCAGCATCAGGAACTCCCTCACGATCTCGTACTCTCTTTTCGGCCTGTCAGATGTCAGGATAGCTATTATAGTCATAGGTGCCTCTTCATCAGGATTAGCTCTTATAAGATCCCCCTCCAACAGGGTAGGTCGTTTCTTCATCTCCCTCCTCTCTCTGAACCCTCCAGCGCTGTATATTATCATAAATCCTGTGATGAAGAACGGTAGCATTGAGATCACCAGAAACATCTCCAAATTCGATGCTGCAGCAATGCCAGCTAAGAAGGCTCCCACGAACATCGAACCAACGTTACCGCCGAAAACCTTGGCTGGATACTTGTTGTACCAATAATAGGGGAGAATAGAAGCAATAAACGCGGCCAAGACGGGGATCAGATGGTACTTCTTCGTCAAGATCAACCCAGGGACTAAACTGAGCGTCACAATAATGACGCTGGAAGGCATCATTCCGTTGAGGGCATCCGCCATGTTGGTGGCATTCATTATGACAGTGAAGAAGATCAGAATTAATGGCCAATAGACGTAGTACATACGGGCGTGACCTACGAGTGGAAGGAGGGGACGAGGACTTAGACATCCCGAGATAATCAAGGGAAGCGCTGCCATAGGGGATATAAGTGGCTTCATTTTGCCTCCCAAATCCAAAACATCGTCGAGCAGACCTACTAATCCGCCCAGAGATGCGGTGGACATTAACGCTGAGAAGAGAATCGAACTTTGAGGAAAAAGCACTACTAAGACACAGATAGATGATGTGAAAGCCATGAGGGGTCCTATCCCAACGCGTTCCGGAATCTCAGGTTTATCCTGTTTATGTACATCGATTCCAGTTATCCCAAGTTTTAAAAAGCGGTTTTTCAGTGTTCTAACGAGCAGAAAGGAGGTGATAAAAGCTAGAACTGTGGAAAACGCCGATGCTACGAATAGAACCACATGAGTTCACCTTTTTAATATCACACTTGATCTGATAGAGATGCCTCTGCTGATCATTATAACGATAATGGCTGCAGCGCCAGTGATTGCTCTAGCATTTGACGCTTTTTGGGTAAGGTTCTCCTATAAGAAGGATTCTCTTATGTCTCTTGATGTTCACAAGCCTGGTAATGTGCTCGCAGCTAGAACGGGTGGGCTTCCAAACTCCTTCACTCTCACAGCGTTGACTGTATCGCTGTATTCAATCTCCGGAAATCCCGACATCTGGTTTGTGGGGGTGACCTCACTAGTAGTTTCATTAATAGGGGTAATAGATGACTTCACATATCTGGGGAACTTGGAGAAAATACTGCTCGTGGGCTTTCCCTTTCTCATGCTGAGTGTAAGAGCCCATCCCGTCGATGCTCTCTTCCTCATGGTACCGACGGATTTATTCCCAATAGTTGCCTTTCTCCTTGGTACGTTCGCTGGAAACGCTACAAACATCCTGGCTGGTTTCAATGGACTAGAAGTCGGGCTCTTCATCATAGCCTCATCCTCCCTGCTGCTCATCTCTGCCTTGATTGGGAACATCACGGCCTCCCTGCTGCTGCTCTTAGGGTTGCTTTGCTATGCTCCCTTGTTGATCTTCAATTGGTACCCCGCTAAAGCATTCCCGGGAAACGTATCTACCCTTCAGATGGGTGCTTTTCTAGCTTCTGTAGCCCTAATCTCACATGAGGAACTTTATCTCACCGTGATAATGTTTCCCTATCTGGCGGATTTTCTTCTGAAAGTCATAAGCTGGGGAAAAACCTCTCAAAAGGTGCCATCTAAGGTAGGAAGTGAGGGTCTATTGAATCCTCCTCCGAATCTATCCCTTCCTGCGTTAATCCTTCGCCTGAGAAGGATGAGTGAAAAGAGGCTAGTGATCTCGTTGTACTTCTTGGAGATCTTATTTTCGTTTTTAGCGGTCACTCTTTTCTTTGTACATCCTCCAACTTAAAATGGGCCTTCGTGAAGCACTCACCTCGTTCAGTCTATCCACCGAAGTTTCGTGCGGCGCACTCAAAACCAGCGTCTTGTCAGTTCTAGCCTCCTCGACGATGCACCTCATGGCCTCCACGAAGTTGTCCAGGTCGTAGGGACTTTCACACTCCGTAGGCTCTATCATCAGGGCTTCCTTGACTATCGGTGGGAAGTACACCGTAGGCGCGTGAACGCCGTAGTCCAATAGCCTCTTGGCTACGTGTAGAGCTGAGACCCCATATTTATTTTTCAGCTCCTCTAAACTCACGACGAACTCATGTTTGCAGGGTCTTTCCTTTCCAAACTTTAGCTTAATTCCCTCAATTTCCAAAAGCCTCTTCATAACGTAATTCGCATTGAGAACGGCTACTTCGGAGACCTCCCTGAGACCCTCTCCTCCAAGGATCTTCAGATAAGCCCACGCCTTGACGATCACTCCAAAGTTACCGTAGAACATTCTCACCCTTCCTATCGTCCTCTTGACGCTGTAATCCAGATAATATCCTCCCTCTGGCCTTTTGCGTACTACAGGAACTGGCAGATAATCCCTGAACTCGTCAACTACACCAACTGCTCCAGCCCCAGGGCCTCCACTCCCATGAGGGGCTGAGAAAGTTTTATGCAGATTTAGATGAGCGACATCTATCCTCATGTCGCTAAGGAGGACTCTCCCTAGAATCGCGTTGAGATTTGCTCCATCGTAGTAGACATATCCGCCAGCGCCGTGTACTATATCTGTAATTTCTAAGATATCCGTTTCAAAGAGACCTAGCGTGTTCGGGTTTGTTATCATCATGCCCGCCGTTTTCTCTCCCGCAGCTGCTCTCAAGGCATCGAGGTCTACAAGACCCTCCTCATTGGGCGGAATTCTGACGACCTTAAAGCCAGCCATGGCAGCGCTGGCGAAATTGGATCCATGTGCCGACTCCGGTATCAGCACCTCATCCCTCCTCTCACCCAAGTCCCTTATTTTGGCTTTTATCATCAGAACACCTGTTAGCTCACCATGAGCTCCCGCCGCTGGCTGCAATGAGAAATGAGGAAGTCCAGTTATCTTAGAGAGCATCTCACCTATCTCATAAATTATTTTAAGAGCGCCTTGAACGGTGTCCTCTGGCTGGTAGGGATGAATCCAAAGTACATGGGGATCCTTAGAGAGTCTTTCGTTTATCTTCGGGTTGTACTTCATTGTGCAGGATCCAAGCCAGTAGGGTCCACTATCCACTCCATAATTCATCTCCGCTAATCTAGAAAAGTGTCTGGAGACCTCAGATTCAGTTAAGCCTGGAAGATTGAGCTCTTTCCTGGTGTCAATCCTTGATAAGGCACTCTTGGCCTTACTGCGAATCTCCTCCTCAGTGTGAATTTTGTAGTACCCCGGTCTTCCATTTGCCAACTCAAACACGGTGGGCTCAAGAACTCCCCCTTTATACGACCATCTAGCCTGTCGAAATCCCCTCATCATGAAACCCCCCTCAAAGCATTAACCAACAGGTCTAAATCGTCTTTGTTGTGGATCTCTGTGGTACAAAACAGGGCTGAGTTCCCTAGCTCCTTGAACCTCCTTTCAAATCTGTTCAGGGGCAATCCGCCTATGATCCTCATGCGTCTGAGTTTTGAGTTCACAAGATCCCAGTCCAAAGGACTGCGCACCAAGAACTCCCTGAAGTGTACTTGATCGAAGATCGGGGACTCGAACTTATCCAGAGAATCTATTTCCTCGATCAGATATTGCGTGTTCCCTATGATTCTCATGCACACGTTTCTCAGCCCCTCAGCACCCATCAAGGAGAGGTAAACAGCCGCTCTTATCGCCATCAACGATTCGTTGGTTGTTATATTGGAGGTAGCTCTCTCCTGTCTTATGTGCTGCTCTCTCGTCTGGAGCGTCATTACATACCCTCTGACACCAGATCTGCTCCATGCCATGCCTATCAATCGACCAGGCATCTGCCTAACCAGACGAAGATCCCACCTAGTAGCCATTATGCCCAAGGAAGGGCCCCCAAAGGAGGGATAGCCTCCTAGATGCTGTCCCTCTCCCACAGCTATGTCTGCTCCACACTCTCCTGGTGGCTTGAGTATGCCAAGGCTCAACGGATCCACTCCCATAACATACAAAGCGCCTTTAGAATGGGCTTTTTCACCAACGGCCTCGGCCTCCTCTTCAATCACACCAAAGAAGTTCGGATTCTCCAAGTATACCATAGCTGTGTCGCTGTTCGGATCTAGAGAATCTAAAAGAACAGTACCTCTACGCCTATCGAAACTGTAGGTTCGGATCCTGCCATCCGCCCCAAACAGGTAAGTCTTAAGAACTTCCATCCTTTCCGGGTGCATGTTCTCTGGAACCAGGATTTCTCTCCTTCTGGTCACTCTCATGGCCATGAGGGCCGCTTCGGCCAAAGCAGTTGACCATTCGTAGTGAGAAGCGTTAACTACATCCATCTCCAAGAGCTCAGCCATGAGAGACTGGTATTCAAAAATCGCTTGGAGAGCCCCCTGGGAGATCTCCGTCTGATAAGGCGTGTATGAAGTGTAAAATTCCTGCTTAGATGAAATCTCATCGACCACGGCAGGTACATGGTGAAACCAGCACCCTCCTCCAAGAAAAAACTTCCATTCTCCTAAACAACAGTTTTCTGACATAATGCGCTTGAACGTTCTTTCTACCTCTATCTCGTCATGGGAGGGAAGATCCGGTGATTTACTTCTGATCAAAGATCGGGGAATGTCGGAAAATAATGGATCACTGTTCTCAAATCCTAAAAATCTCAACAATCTTCTCTTGATCGATATATATGAGTTCGGCACCCACCACATAGCGGTCGTCAGAACCAGTACGGGGAAAATTTTAAAGGAGGTCCTTGTGAACCTCCAAGTTGAGCTTCTCGATGAAGTCAACGGCTGAACTTTACTGGACCAGAAGCACATCTCTTTGATCATAAACCATGTTCTTTCTAGAACTGTTGCCGCTCTTATATGTCAAGGAAAAGTTTTCAGAAAACTTTTTCTGAAAGATCCAGCGGTTAACCCTCTAAGAGACCCATCTCCATCGTATTTTAACTCTCAATAGTTAAAAACACCTATATATAGAAATCAGTGGAAGTAGGAATCCCATAAATCCTCCCAGCAACTCACTCTGGTAACGGCGGAATCAAAAGGGATAAATACGCCTTCTGGGTCTCTTTTTTAAGAAACTTTAAGAAACTGGGAATATTAATAAAAATGGAGGTGTTCGGTGTGGTGATCGTATCCCTGCACATCCCCTCCCAACTTGCTGAGAAGCTTGACAGAGTGGTAAGGAAGGGAGGGTATACGAGTAAGAGTGAAGCTATAAGAGAAGCAATTCGTCTGCTGCTCAGGGAATATGAGAAAAATGTGGCTCTTTTACATGAGGAGGAGTTTACAGGGGAGGTGGCAAGATGAGTGGAGCATTTGACTTGTTGAGAGCCAAGAAGAACAAGGGAGAAGAACTTCTCGATATTTTAAAGGGGATGTCCAATCAGGACAACGGTGGTGAGCATCATGATGAGGACGACGTGATAAGGAGCGATATATACTCCTCTGTGGATGAGACAAGATATGACCTCTATCATCCAATTGACCTTGTGGACGATAGCGCTAACATAGTTATCGTTGGAGTGGGCGGTGCCGGATGCAATATGGTGAACACCCTCCACGAACTGGGTGTTGTGGGGGCCAGACTCATAGCTGTAAACACCGATGAAAAACACCTCAAGAAAATACATGCTGATAAGAAGATCCTCATAGGGAAGTCCATAACTAAAGGCAACGGCGCTGGCGGCTCTCCTGAGCTAGGAAGAGCTTGTGCTGAGACCGACGCTTCCCTCATAGCTGAAGTTCTTGGAAACAATCCAGAACTTGTGTTCATAGCTGCTGGAATGGGGGGAGGAACTGGAACCGGAGCGGCTCCTGTGATCGCAAAGATATCCAGCGACAAGGGAGCTAAGGTGATGGCCGTTGTCACCCTTCCGTTTAAGAACGAGGGGAGGCTTAAAATGAAGATAGCCAAGGACGGGATAAAGCATTTGAGGAAATACGCTCATTCTGTGGTCTTGATCTCCAACGAAAAGCTCCTAAACCTGGCTCGTGATAAGGACCTCAGGGAGGCCTTCAAAGTTGGAGACTGTACGCTGGCAATTATGGTCAAAGGAATAGCTGAGATCATAAACAAGAGGGCACTCATGAATGTCGATCTTCAAGATGTCAAGAACATCATGGCCTTTGGAGGAGTTTCGGCTGTTGGGGTGGGGGAGTCCAACGGTCCCAGGAACAGAGCTATAGAGGCCGTCAAGATGGCTCTCGAGAACCAGCTCATAGATGTCAATCCCGAAGGAGCTAGAGGGGCTCTGATAGTAGTGACCGGCGGGCCCAACATGAAGCTGGCGGAGATAGATGAGATAGCAAGATACGTCACGCAAAACATGGATCCTGATGCATTGATAAAGATAGGCGCCGATGTAGATGAGAACTTCGGCGATAAAATAAGGGTTATTCTTCTGCTCTCGGGGATAAGGTCTCAGTACATACTACCAGGAGAATCGGGACCAAGACCAAAGGAAGTTCTCTCAGCGACGCCTTTCTCACCTCCCATCTCCAGGTCAGACGACGCTCTCGAGATGGTAGAAGAAATTCTCGGAAGACCTTACGTCGTTAGGCTGTGATCTCTATCTGATCTTCATCATTTTTTCCTCTCTATAACCGACGAGCACTCTTATGTAATTCCTAAACCTGTTGTTCAGTTTTTCTCCTAGATCGACCCGCAACTCCTTGATTTCAGAGAGCTTTCTCGGAGTAGATACAACAATTAAGTCCTCGAGGGCGATCCTTTCCAGGACCTCAGGCCCTATCTGTTGATTACCACGCCCTAAAAGGAAACCTGATCCTCCTATAGGAGATAGCACGAGCTTAATCGGCAGCTTGTACTCGCTGACTATCTTAGTTAGGGTTTTACGGTCGACATCTCTACCCACAAGCCTCCCGTTGAGCAAAACGTCGACTCCTAGCAACGTCTTGTTGATTCCCAACTCTCTAGCAATGGCACTAACTGTCGTTCCGGGTCCAAGGATGTAAATTGTGTTCTCATCAAGGAACTCCTCCCTGAAGTACCTGGCTATGGCCTGCATATCATACTCCTCATCGCTCGAGGAAGGAGATTTAGATCCCTGAATCATGTTTTCCGAGGACAACACACGCATGACTCCGTAGAGCTTAACACTTAGAACTCCCTCCCTGTAAAGCCGCTCATCTATATCCAGAACTTCTCCATAAGTTATCTGAGCCCGATCCTCCAAGAACTCCGTGATTATGTCCCCTGCCTCCTCCGGAGTACATGCGAACACTGAAGAGAAGATCTTAACTCCGCTTGGAACACCAAGCACAGGAAGAGAGTCTCTCACAACATCGTATATGTCCCTAGCTGTTCCATCCCCCCCAACAAAAACCAGGGCATCAACAGATCTTTCCAAGAACTCGCGAACACAGGCCTTAGTGTCCTCCCTGGAGGTGTTCTCAGTAGTAGGAATCTCGAGCATCGAGATCTCTCCCCTGAAATCTCCAGCTCTCACCGATATCTCCCCCATAGCCCCGCGGGGGACTATCAGTATCAACTTCTCCTGATTTGATATTCTTCTCAACATATCCGATGCTCTAATTGGAGAGATGGGGGTCAGACCCCTTCTTTTAGCTTCCGCTCTTATAAGATCGACGTCGTCAGATCCTTTATAACCAAGAGGGCCTCCTATGCCTGCTATTGGGTTTACTACAAGACCGACCTTCTTCATTTCTTGCTCAAGATAAAGGTCATCATCTAAATATACATGTGAGGTTCAGGGAGCTCTTTTCCTGCAAAGTGCTCATGGAAATCGGAAAAGACTCACAGGCTTGGTTTTTGAAGTCCATATCAATCCTTACAAAGTCTCAAACCTCTGCCCGGTATGTGAGAGTAAGCTAAGCTCGAGTGAGTGGAGGCTGCTAAAATAATGTAGATCTGGCTGCAGACGGGGGTGTAATTGATAGCTGGGTAGCTTGAGAAGTTTGAAATCTTTAAAGATGGATGTGAGAATTTCATTTCCCCTGAAGACCATCCGATGAGTGGCTAGAAGGTCGGCTATGACGGCGCTTACAAACTCTACAAAAATTACGGCTAATTGGAATGGATGTAGATATCCGATGCTGGTTTCAGCCATCAGAACTTCCGTGCAGGGGGCGGCGCGAGTTGTTCGTGGCGGAAGAAGAAAGCGTTTATAGTTTTAGTAGACGAACAATTCATGAGAGAGGAGGTATCTGAGCAGATACCTCCAGCTTAGGAGATCGATTCGTCCAGTGATGTGGGAGAGGTGCCCTTCTTGCGAGAAGATTGCTTGGATAGGCTTTTAGAAGCGATAACCTCAAAAACAACCCTACTGTATGGCTCAGAGTCCTCTGGCAAGACGAAGTTGGCTTCAATAATCGCCAAACAGATCTCCTGCAGTGGAGGAAAGGTTATATACGCCTTCAACTCACTATTCAATAGAGAATCCTTCGTTTCTGCTTTACCTGAAAACTTCGAGAACATCCTGCTGGTGGGCTTCGAGAAGTTCTCCAGCGTTATCCCTTTACTCCTACGTGCAGCAGCATCCGGTTATGTCATGTTAATAGTAGATGAGGTGACCTCATCTGAACGACAAAATTTATGTGAACTTTCTCTCCTGGTAGCGCTACTCTCGGAGGTTGTTCGGAGGTTCAACAGGAGTCTCCTAATAGTAACCGATGAAAGTCCAGAAGGTGGCCCGATTTTCCATAAACTCTTTCTCAGGTATGTCGACGAAACTTTACACGTTCAGCGCTACGATGAAGAGCTTAAAATACAACTCCCAGAAGAGGAACTCTCACTTCCCTTCAGAGACCTGCTTTCCGGAGAAGGGCGAATTGTTTAAACCTCTTACGAGGTCAGTTGACTCTAGCTCAAGGAGGGTCCTCCCTTGATGGAGCTGATAGCTGAGTCCTTGTGGTACATACTGCCAGCTTACATGTCGAACATGGCACCAGTCCTCATGGGAGGAGGGTCGCCTGTAGACCTAGGTAAGCGGTGGATGGATGGTAGGAGGGTGCTAGGAGATCATAAGACTTGGAGAGGTTTCGCTTCCGGCATGGCCCTGGGAACTCTGACCGGAATCCTTCAAGGTGATCCAATAAGAGGATTTCTACTATCAGCTGGAGCTATGTGCGGAGATCTCCTGGGATCCTTCATAAAGAGAAGATTAGGACTTCCTCCGGGAAGAGATGCGCCTGTGCTGGATCATCTGGACTTTGTAGTGGTGGCTATGTTGTTTGATCTATTTCATGAGCATATGTCTCCTGGAATCCTCATCTCTGTTCTGATGATGACTCCTCTCCTCTACGAACTGACAAATAGAATAGCAAAATTACTTGGCCTGAAGAGGTGACTCCTGATGGACAAGCTCATAAAGAGGCTCAGAGAGCTCGGCTTTTCCGAGGACGTCCTCATCAAGCTTGGAAGTATTAGGAAGGATGAACTGATGCACATGAACTCCAGAGAGCTGGCTGAGTTTCTCGGAGTGAAGCGAAGGGAGGCCCTTAGGATACTGGAAGTGATGTTCAAGATATATACACAGGAAATGTACCTCCCAGCCTCCTCTCTCAGCGGCAGGAGGAGGATCAGTCTGGGGGTAACTGCTCTGGACAGGATACTTGGAGGAGGGCTTCCCTTGGGATCCATTGTGGAGGTTTTTGGAGAGCCCGGAGTGGGAAAGACGCAATTTTGCTTTCATCTAACTGCTAGGAAGTTCGCTGCTCTTGGTTTTTCTAAAAAAGCGGCATATATAGATGCAGAAGGCTCTTTCTCTCCCAAAAGGTTGAGAGAGGTCTTGGAAGGAAACGGTGTCCATCCTGACGTGGCGATGAGGGAGATAACATTGATAAAACCTAAGTCCACTGCCATGTTATATGCCTCCCTGCTTGACTTATGGGACGAGTTCGAGAACTATGACCTTGTCTTGGTGGACTCCCTTCTGGCTCTTCCAAGATTGGAGTATCATGGGTTGGACATGCTGGCCGAAAGGCAGCAGATGCTTGCTAAGATCCTGAGACTTATGCTGAAAATCTCTGGAAAAGGAATCCTAGTTCTGTTCACTAATCAAACGATTGGGAAGATAACATCAAGTGAAGGAAAGGACGCCGCAGGAGGATTTATAGTGGGGCACGTTCCCGGGACAGTCCTTCAAATAAGGAAAGCAGCTGGAGGGGTGAGGGTGCTGAGGATCGTCGATTCTCCTGAGTTGCCTGAGGCTGAGGCTCTCTTTAAAATAGGGAGAAAGGGGCTCATTGGAGTTACTCGCCGATCTTAGAAGAGACTATTTCTGCTATTTTGACAACTCTTCTTATGATTTGTGGGAGCGTCTTCTCCGTTATCCATCCCACCTCGACGGCCAGGCAATTGGCGTTCTTAACAGCTCTAGCCACTAAAATCGGAACAGTCTGCGAAGTGACCTCTCCCACCTCACAAGCCAGAGTTATCGCCTTAGCAGCAGCCTCAGAGATCTGTTCGAAGATCTCCTCATCTGTTATGCCTAGAATGTCTGAGGAGTAAAGAATCCCTTCCTGATCCACGGCGGCGGATGTCCTCAAACCCACTTTCATGGGGCGGACGTCCAGCATCCTGAGTATGTCCGCTATATGTCTGGGGATCTTCTCTCCTCGCCTGAGGACTATCTGGGACTTTTCTATGGAAATCTTTCCACCTTTTATCTTTGTCTGGACTCCTAGTGCTCGGAGGTCGTTTAGTACAGGCCCAGGAGTTAGATCAGTAGGACCCTCAGGTATTTCTATATCCTCCTCCGCTATCTCTCCAGGTCTAGCGAATACTCGCGCTTCCTTCTCACGGAGAAGACGTGCTACTTCTAAGGGACTCTTACTTGAGCATATCAAGGCGGCGTTCTGCGGTATGTAGTCCACAAGTCTCTCTATGTTTTTTCTCTCAGAGTTCACCTCTTTGAAGGCCTTAGCTATCAATCGTCTCTTAGCCACATAGATCCTGGTGTGCGGTCTGAGGTCTGCCCTTATCTTCTGAAAAGCATCTCCTGGTATTCGGTAGAAATCAGCCAGCATGACAGTCGGGTACTTCCTAACCAGCTCCTTTATAGTCTCAAGGATTCTTCTCTTCCTCTCCTTCTTGCTAATCTGTACCTGACTCATTCTAGCTCACCGCTTTGACGTCTATCTTGCGGGCTGGTCCCATAGTCGTCTTTATGTAGACCTTGTCCACGTAGTGTATGTCTCCATACTTAGATCTCACTACGGACATCACCTTCCTGACGTTAGCCGCTATCTCCTCGGGGCTCATATCGACTGATCCAATTTTGACGTGGAAGTAAGGCTGATCTCTCATCCTTATCCTCACAGATCTTCTGAGTCTTTCTATGAGATCAGGCAATCTGTCGAGGGCAGTTACCGGGAGAGTTATTGGCATTTTATTTCTTGGGCCAAAGATGGGACCTATGACTCTAGCTATCTTTGGTAGGAGGTCTGCTTGGGCTATGAAGAAGTCGTATTCGGCAGCAAGCTTCTTAAGGGCTTTTTTATCACCCGAGAGCTTTTTGATCTCCTCAGCATCCATGACCTTATCTGCCCCGACTTCCTTGGCTTTGAGAGCGAACTCCCCAGTTCCGAATACACAAACTTTCACTTTTTTGTTCTTAGGGGGATACTCCAATTCGACGACTTCGTTTATCTTCATATCGGGATTTCTCTTAAGATCGATTCCCTTAAGGACGACAGATAGGTCAACAGACTCACAAAATCTTCTCTTTGGACTTGTCTTTATCACCTCATCTATTTCAAGAACTAGAGAGTCAGTCATTTCTTTATCACCTCATCCCATAGACCTTCATCGATCTCCTTCTGAATATCCCTTGGATCCTTGCCCTCAACAGTTATTCCCATGCTCAAGGCTGTTCCTACCACCTGTTTCACTGCTTTCTTGAGATCGGATGTGTTCATCTCTCTTATCTTGATTCTAGCTACCTTGACAACCTTGTCCATGGTAATGTCTCCTATCTTTCCCTCTTTAGGATTACCAGATCCTTTGCTTAGACCGATCTCGCTGAGTAGGAGCATGGAGGTTGGGGGGACTCCAACTTCCACCCTGTAGCTTCTGGCCGCAGGGTCCACGAAGATCTTCACAGGAACCTTCATGCTGCTATATTCCTTTGTTTTATCGTTTATCTCCTTGACAACCTGTGCTATGTTGAGACCGTATCCTCCAAGAGCTGGCCCGAGCGGAGGACCAGGGCTGGCGTTGCCGCCCTCAACAAGAACTTTTATGATCTTCTCAGGCATGTAAATCCCCCTTAAGACTCCTCCGAATGCGATTCCACAACCTTAACGTACTCAACAGGCATCTTTATCTCCCAGGACTTACCAAACCCTACGAGATTGAGGATCAGCACGGTTCCCTTCTCGCTTTCAGTGATCGCAGCGACCTTGGCCTGATATCCCTTGAAGTTCCCCTTTATTATCCTTACCACGTCACCCACCTCTATGGATACCTTCTCCGGTTCCTTCATCAGGAGGTTCTCTATCTCCTGAAACGTCACTGGGTCTGCAGGCAGTAGCTTAGCTCTAGATATCCCTCTAACAAGCTTGCTGACATCATATGATCTCGCAGACTCAGCGAAGATATATCCGCGCATCTTAGGAACGAACACCAGAGACATGACCTGAACCCCGCTTGACTCAGCTCTAGCCTTAAGGAATCTCATGATGTTAGCCTCTTGTCCGGAGGGAACTTTTATCGTAAAAAACAAGAAAGGTCTTTCCATCTCTCTCCACCGCTTTTACGGTGTGAAGGTTGCAGTCCCCGAGATCATCGCCCCTGCCAGCTGGAACAGGAAGCCTATCGCTCCAACGACCATGAAGCCTAAAAAGGTTACCTTAAACAAGAGCCATATCTCATCTGACGAAGGCTTAGCAGCCACCTTTAGAGTTCTTCTGACATTCTCAAGAAAGCTCTCAAGGTTCTTCTTCATAAGGGTCCCCCCTATAGGCTGTCTAAACCCAGCTCCTCAGGTGGGATTCTTTCAGGAGGGGTTTCCCTTCTTAAAGGTTTCCTCGCACCAGGAGCGATGGCCTTCTTAGCAGCTTCTTCCTTCGGAAGTTCTCCCTTTATGACAGCCTCCACAGTCTTAGATCTGACGCCAACGACTGCTATCAGCACCTGAACTAATCCTTTAAGTGACTCATCTATCCTAGCACCCCAGAGGACGTTAGCATCTTGATCCAGAGCTCCTACCACAGTTTCCACAACCTGCTCCATCTCCTCGAGAGAGAAGTCCGGCCCACATGTTATGTTTATTATGGCTGCCTTGCCGCCCGATATGTCTACGTCCAGCAATGGGTTGCTGAGGGCATCCTCAACGGCTTCTATGGCCCTGTTATCGCTATCACTCTCACCGAAGAGAAGCGCAGCTACCCCTCCTCCTTCGACCACAGCGCGGAAGTCGGCTAGATCAACGTTGATTAATCCAGGCTTTGTGATGAGCTCCACTATCCCCTTAACTGCGCGGGCCATAATCTCGTCGCATATCATGAAGGCCTGGTAGAGTGGGAGATCTCGAGCTATATCAAGTATTCTATCATTAGCAATTATTATTATTGTGTCAGTTACTTTTATCAACCTCTCAAGCCCCTGATAGGCGAGCTCCCTCTTCCTTCTTCCTTCCACCGAGAAGGGCAGAGTAACTATGGAGATAACTATCGCTCCCAGATGTTTAGCTATCTCAGCGATGACAGGTGCTGCACCAGTCCCAGTTCCTCCACCAAGGCCTGCCATGAGGAAGAGTATATCCGCTCCGGCGAGCACATCCTTTATGACATCAGCACTCTCTCTGGCAGCCTCTTCCCCTATTCTGGGGTCTCCTCCAGCACCAGTTCCTCCACATAGCTCAGGACCTAGCAGTATCTTTCTGTCAGCAGCGGTGATCAGCAAGTGTGCTGCATCCGTGTTGGCAGCTATGGTCTCAGCACCTCCTATCTTCAGAGCGTTAAGTCTGGTGATCGTGTTGCTGCCAGCTCCACCGACACCCATTATAACAATCCTAACTTTCCCTCTTTCCAGGATTTTCTGAATTTCTTGATCCTCAGGGGCAACTTTTTGAGGTACCTCATAATCCTCCATCTTGGAAGCGCGTGCTGAAACCCTGGCTATCATGGACTTCAACAATCATCACCTAGCAGGTTTCTCAACAGAGGCATATCAACAATTTATATATAAACTAATGGTAAAACCCTGTCGGCCCTCCATTAGCAAAGGGCCGGTGGCGCAGTTTGGTAGCGCGCCGCCCTTGCAAGGCGGAGGTCGGGGGTTCGAATCCCCCCCGGTCCATGTTTATAACATTTTCGCTCCACGAGGTTTTCTAATGTTTCAAATCCTGCTCTGGGCTGTTTTCCTCGGTTAAACCGTTCTGAAGGCAGAATGACATTAAAGGTGGTCAATGATGTACTTGTAACCTCAGTCTGCTGATGATTCTAATCGTAAGTTTCTGTGATCCTGTGAAGTTCGCTCAAATCCACCTTAACCAGCCCTTCTCTTGGTGGAAAATGTCGAGGCTCATCAAGTTGCTGTCAATTCCAATTTTAATCCTTCCAGAAACTCAACCTCTTTTGAGAAGGTTAAATAAACGTCGTTCTCCCTGATTATCGGCTCGCAAACCTTCCAGCCTTAATCCTCTCGTGAAACCACTTTTTTTGGGGGGGAGTTGAGTTCAAGGTATTCTTCACGCGATCTAACAGGGCATAGACTGACGCCGGCATTGCATACCAGCAGAGTACAGGGATCCTCGGAATTTCTTGGTCAGGGATGAGGGTCTCAAGGTAGCTCAGCATTGCTGGGTGCGGCGATGCCCAAGAGTTACATCCCACGTGATGAGGTAGTTGGCTTTATTTCCCATCGTTGCGAAGCATGTACCGTCAAAAGGATCGAACCTGAGGGTTTGAAGTCTCTTCTGCACACTTTACAGGACTGCGCACTTTACAGGAGCGTAGAAGTAAGCGTTCATAACCTTGCTTTAACACTCCCATGTAGTGATGTCGAGTAGTTCCCAAATCCGACCTTTTATCTGATCCAGATAGCCTTGCCATCCTTGAAGGATTTCTAGGAGCACATTCCATTTTCCTTCTACTGTCCACAGGATCTGATGCGCGAGCTTGGGTGTAAGAGGTAGATTTAAATACTTTCTAGGACAAGCAATCCTCCGCAGCCCGTGCTCTAACAAGGGAGTGGGTTCATGGAAGCCCAAAGGGCACATGAGCTCGGAGGCTCGGGCGAATCCTCAACTCACAAGCTCCATGTCGAAGGCCTCATGCGCGGGAGATCACCTCACCTAACATGGAGCAGCCGTGCCGGGGTGGGGTAGGGGTTAGCCCGGGGGCCTGTGGAGCGCTGCGTGGAAAGCCCTCGGCCCGGGTTCGAATCCCGGCCCCGGCCTATTAAATCTAGATCTCCCTTTTCTGGACATAAAGGATACATTAGCATCCTAGGGGCCAAGGAACGGCTAGAAAAGATATGCGGCCGCCGGGATTTGAACCCGGGTCTGGAGCGTGGCAGGCTCCCATCCTATCCAGGCTAGACTACGGCCGCTTTCGGAGGTCATCTCCACTCAAGAGAAATAAAAAGTTTACCGCCTCTTCCTCGCGAAGGTTTTCATGAGAGGAACAATATCTTTGTTCCTTGTGGACGCCTCAATAAGGCTTTCCAGGAAGGATGGGCGCTCTCTGGAGGAGAGACCAGGTTCACCGTTTGGTAGACCGGACGTAGTTCATAGAACAATTTTATCGGTCACGGATAGCCCTCTCTTCAGAAGAGGAATAGTAGATCTTCACCTTCATACCAGAGATGGGAGAGTGTTCGCTTTTTCTAAGGAGATGAGGCCTCCTAGGATGTACAATCGCTTTAAGGGATTGTTTGCCCAGCTCCTCAGGAAGGGGTTCGTTGGTGGGGATAGAAGGCTCATCTGGGAGCTTGACTGTGAGCTGAGGGATGCGCTCTCAGGGTATGATCTGGTAGTTCTGCTAGATGAGAGAGGAACTCGTCTTGATCCTCTCCATATCCTTAGGGAACTCCTTAGAGAGCTAAAAGTGGCCTTCCTTATAGGATGTTTCTCACGGGGAAGTTTTTCCGAAGAGGTGAAGGAAGCAGCAGATCTGAGAATCTCCTTTAGTGACTTCTCGCTTTCAGCATCTACGACGGCTTGTATGCTGCTGTCTTATATATATACTACATATTATTATGAGAGGGGCTACAATGCCTAGGAGAAAGAATCTCATGAAACAGAAGAGAATAGCCAAAGATAGGATAATCCTCCTCCTTCGAATGGCCGACGACATCGTTAGGGAGGATCCACATCTGGCGGAAAGATATGGGGACATAGCGAGGAGGTTATCCCTCCGTACAAGAGTTAGACTTCCTGAGGAATACTCGTGGAGGTACTGCAAGCGCTGTAAGAAACTCATGTTCCCAGGAGTGAATGCAGTGATCAGGTCGAGATCTAGAAGATATCCCCACATGGTCATAAAATGTCTGAGATGTGGTTATATAAATAGAAGACCCTACATCAGAGAAAAATCACTTAAAAAGAGCGTTCAGAAACCGTCCCGGTTGTGAGGGCTCTCAACCTTTATATAGCAGAAGCCCTTTAATCCCCAGGTATCTATCCTAATGGGGAAGAGGCTTCCGGATAAGGATGGTGAAGTAAATTGGTCACGGCTAGAGATGTTAGAGCAGACATACTGATATCGGAAGTCAAAGAAGAGCTCAAAAAGATAGCATGTATAAAACCACCCGGGTGGATCTACTACGTTAAAACCGGAGTGAGCAGGGAGAGGTCTCCAGATCAGGAGGACTGGTGGTATATAAGGGCCGCTAGTATACTTCGGACGCTCTATCTTCGTGGTGGGAAACCTGTTGGCGTAGAACGGCTTAGGACCAAATATGGAGGTAGAACAGGTAGGAGGGTGAGACCGGAGCACTTCAGAAAAGGCAGTGGACACATAATAAGGCTCATTCTCCAGCAACTCGAGGAAGCCGGATTAGTCACCAAGGTGGAAAAGAAGGGCAGGAAGATAACCCCTCAAGGAACCTCCTTCTTGGACAAAGTGGCCGCGAAGGTAGCGAAGCCCATGAAGCCGGGCAGGGTGAGGGTGCCTTGAGCGAGGACAGGGAACTTGCTAAGATTCAGGAAAGAATGCTAGCCGAGCTTCAGAGAAAGAAAGAAGCTGAGGAAGAAGCAGCTGCCTTAGAAAGGCAGCTTAATGCCATAGTCAAGCTAATCCTTTCATCGGAAGCCCTTCAGAGGTTGAAGAGAATAGAGTATGTAAGGCCCGAGCTTGCTAACAGAGTTAAGGTGCTGCTTTACCAGCTCTATGTGTCGGGAAAGCTGAGAAGAACTCTGTCAGACGAGGAGTTTAAGAAGCTCCTCTCCAATCTAACCGAGAGCTCCCGTAGGGACTTCAACATAAGAGTGGTTTGATTCTGGAGGGAGGTGTTCACAATGGCCAGGTATAGACCTCTTGCCAGCAAGCTGAGATATGCTCGAGCTATGAGGGAGAATCATAGAATACCTCTTTGGGTGTACCTAAGAACCAATCGTAAGGTTCGTTATAGGCCTCTCAGAAATTGGAGAAGATCCAGGCTTCAGTTGTGAGGTGATGTTCAGATGGAGAGGAAGTACACGCTTAACTTTGGTCAACTGGTCAGAAACCTATATCCACCCAAGAAGAGGGCTAAGGGCTATGTGAGGAGAATAGTGAAGTTTGTGGCGAGGCAACTCAAAGTAGACGAATCAAATGTGAAGATACACCCTTCCCTTAACGAGCTCATATGGTCTCAGGGAGCGAATGGTATACCTCGCTCGATTTCCATACTGGTGGATTTCGATGAGGAGGAGAACGTTGCTGTGGTGAAGCCTCTACTTGAGTGAAGGGAATTCGGTGTGTTTAATTGCCGATAATAAGGACCTCCATAAAGAAGAGCCCGAATCTGGGGATATACCTCAAGCCGATCGGCAGATACTTGCTAGCACCTCCCACCATAAAAAGGTCTCTGGAAGAAGATCTCCACTCCACACTAGGTCTTGAGATATTCAAAGCTCAAGTGTATGGAAGCGAGTTCTTGGGGGTCTTCTTAGCTGGGAACGACAATGCACTTCTGGTTCCGGGAATATCCAATATGAGAGAGGTATCCAAGCTGGAGGAAATGAACCTGAGAATCGAAGTGTTGGACTCGAAGATAACTGCCTTGGGGAACGCGATATTGGCCAACGACTACGGGGCACTGGTACATCCCAAATTCACTGATGAGGAGGTGGAGTTCATAAGGAAGGCCTTAGAGATACCAGTTGTCAGGGGAAAGATAGGAGGAATTCCGGTTGTGGGGTCTCTCTCGGTCGTGACGAACAGAGGCGGGCTTGTCTCACCTGCTGCCTCAGAGGAGGAGCTTCGCGGGATGAGAAAGCTCTTTGAGATAGACATCTACACGGGGACAGTGAACGACGGAATCAAGTTCGTGAAGCTCGGACTTGTGGCCTGCGATCATGGCGTGGCGGTTGGCTCCCTGACAACTCCTCTCGAGCTCGATGTCATAATGGAAGCTTTTAAAGTCTAGGAGGCCTTCTCCTCACAAGCAAGAAAGGTGATTTTATGTCAAGTCAGCAGAACCTTGTGGCCTTAAGAAATACATACCAAGTCCTCCTGGAAGAAGTCAATAGGCTTACCTTGATCTATACAGACCTGAACAGGAGCATAGAGACCCTCGAAACTTTCAAGAAGCTTAAGGAGAGAGAAGGAACTACGCCCATCATGGTTCCTGTGGGGAGCTTTCTCTCCATGATAATGAGTGGAATCAGAATGGACAAGGTCGCTGTCCAGGTGGGGGCTGGAATATACGTAGAGATGTCTCCTGAGGAAGCCCTTGAAGAACTGAAAAAAAGGCTTGAGGAGGTGAAGGATAACATCCTGAAGATGCAGGTGGAGCTTCGTCAGATAGAAGCTCAGCTGATCTCAGCGGAGAGGGTCGGTGGTGCAAAGAAGGGCTCCTCTTAAGCTCCTCCTCAAGAAGGTCGCTAGCAAGATAGGGGTGAAGGGCAGACTCTCTAGGTCGGATATAGAGGGCATATTTCTCGAGATAGAACTGGACCTTCTAGAAGGAGGTCTAGCTCTTGAGCTTGTGGACGACATAAAGAAACACATGATCTCCTATCTGGTTGAGCGTGAATTCAGAGGGGATCCTGAAAGCTTCCTGAGGAATGAACTCAAGAACTTCCTTATTAAATCGATATCTGTCGGAGGACTAGATCTCAGGAAAATAATCGAAAGAGCTAAAGAGGAGAAAGAGATCTCCGTATTTCTTTTCTTCGGTTTTAACGGTGTCGGCAAATCCTTGAGTCTTGTCAAGACAGCTAAGGTCCTGATGGACCTCGGATACAAACCTCTGATAGCAGCAGCAGATACCTTCAGGTCGGCGGCGCTGGAACAGCTCGAAGGTTACGCTAAGGAGATCGCGGTCCCTCTGGTTAAGGGGGACAGAGGGGCTGATCCAGCGTCCGTCGTGTATAATGCCATATCCAAGGCGATATCCAAAGGTTTTGATGTGGTTTTATCTGATACTGCCGGAAGAAGAGCCATGGACAGAAATTTAGCTGGGGAGCTCAGGAAAATAGCTAGGGTCTCAAATCCAGACCTCAAAGTTCTGGTTGTCGATGGACTAGCTGGCTCAGACGTCATAAATCAGTGCAGGTCGTTCAACGAGATTGTTCCCGTGGATGCCCTCGTGGTGACGAAGGTGGACGCTGGCGGTTACGTGGCTGCAGTTCAAGCGGTTTACTTCCTCAAAAAGCCGGTCCTCTTCCTCGGAGTAGGTACTTCTATAACGGATATAAAGCCCTTCTTCCCGGAAGAGGCAGTTAACTTTATTTTGGACTGAAATTTAACCAGTTCTCTTGGTGATCTTTCGTGGGCCTCAGGGCGCTCAGGAGACTGAGGGGCCGCGATTATCTGACTCTGAAGGATGTGATGCCCGAAGAGTTCAGGGCCCTTGTGTTAAGGTCCTTGGACTACAAGAGGGGTTTAGTATCCGGCACTCCTCTTACCAGAAAATATGTAGCTGGGATCTTTGAGAAACCATCCACCAGGACCAGAGTCTCCTTTTCTGTAGCCGTCTCCTCGTTAGGAGGAACTTTCTTAAACCTTCCAAAGGAATCACTCCAGATCTCTAGGGGAGAAACTCTGAAGGACACAGCTCTCGTGCTTAGCCGGTTTGTTGATGCCATAGCAGCGAGAGTCAAGAGTCACAATACCCTTACGGAGTTGGCGAGCTGGGCTGACGTCCCGGTTATAAACCTACTCTCTGATAGATATCATCCTCTCCAAGCGTTAGCTGATGTGGTGACAATTGTGGAGAGCTTTGGAGGTAGAAAAGTTGATGTGGCATTCGTAGGAGACGGCTCAGCGAACACATGCGCTAGTTTGATGTTTGCATCGGTTCTTATGGGATATAACTTCAGAGTAGGAGCTCCTGAGAGCTACATGCCAAGAGAAGATGATCTTAAGTTCGCTAAGAGACTAGCTGAGCTTACTGGATCTGAGATAGACCTAACTGAGGATCCTAAGGAGGCAGTTAAGGATGTACATGTCATCTACACGGACACATGGTTCTCCATGGGCGTTTTAGATATAGATAAGAGAAAGGAAATCTTTCCACCCTATCAGGTGAACTCTGAGCTTTTAAAAGCTGCATCTCCAGAGGCTATCGTCATGCACTGCCAGCCATGGTTTCTAGGCCAGGAAATAACTGAGGAGGTGGCCTATGGGCCCAGATCCAGGGCTTTTGATGAGGCTGAAAACAGGCTGCATACCTCAAAAGCGGTACTTGAGGCAATACTGGGAATTTAAAGGCTCACGACCTTCCCACAAACGTTTATATATTGATGCCCGATAGTTATACCTTGCCGTGGTCACCGGCGCATCACCCTTGAAGTGAGGGTTGGTAATCCTGATCAAAATGAGAGGGTGATGTTCCCACCACGGTGACAGTCGTCCTCGTATTAGAATGTGAACATGAGGAAAACGCTCCGCCGAGGAGCGGACCCCTCATGTTCTAGAGAACCTAGGTACCCCCACGGTAAGGACAGCGTAAGGCGGCCGTACTCTCATGAGACCGGTTGATCCTGCCGGAGGGGACTCCTATCGGGCTCAGACTAAGCCATGCGAGTCGGCTAGGGGCCCTTCTGCCCCTGGCGGCGCACGGCTCAGTAATACACGGTCAACCTACCCTGAGGACCGGGATAACCTCGGGAAACTGAGGCTAATACCGGATAGGTGTGGAGCGCTGGAACGGCCTCCACGCCGAAAGTAGGTGGGGGGTTATGGCCCCACTGAGGCCTCAGGATGGGACCGTGGCCTATCAGGTAGTAGGTGGGGTAACGGCCCACCTAGCCTAAGACGGGTGCGGGCGGTGAGAGCCGGAGCCCGGAGATGGGCACTGAGACAAGGGTCTAGGCCCTACGGGGCGCAGCAGGCGCGAAAATTCCGCAATGCGCGCAAGCGCGACGGAGTGAGCCCGAGTGCCACCCGCTGAGGGTGGCTGTTCCCGGGTGTAAACAGCCCGGGGTAGGAAGGGGAGGGCAAGGCTGGTGCCAGCCGCCGCGGTAAAACCAGCTCCCCGAGGGGTCCCCACGCATACTGGGCCTAAAGCGTCCGTAGTCGGCCCTACAAGTCCTCAGTTAAATCCACCAGAAGACTGGTGGGTTGCTGAGGATACTGTAGGGCTAGGGAGCGGGAGGAGCCGGGGGTATTCCCGGGGGAGCGGTAAAATGCGTAGATCCTGGGAGGACCACCAGTGGCGAAGGCGCCCGGCCGGAACGCGTCCGACGGTGAGGGACGAAAGCTGGGGGAGCAAACCGGATTAGATACCCGGGTAGTCCCAGCCGTAAACGATGCCGGCTAGGTGCTGACTGAGGTTTTGGCCTCGGTCAGTGTCGTAGCGAAGGCGTTAAGCTGGCCGCCTGAGGAGTACGGCCGCAAGGCTGAAACTTGAAGGAATTGACGGGGGGGCACCACAAGGGGTGAATGCCTGCGGCTTAATTGGACTCAACGCCGGGAATCTTACCGGGGGCGACAGCAGGATGAAGGTCGGGCTGAAGACCTTACCAGACGCGCTGAGGGGTGGTGCATGGCCGTCGCCAGCTCGTGCCGTGAGGTGTCCTGTTAAGTCAGGCAACGAGCGAGACCCCCACCTCTAGTTGCCAGCGACTCCCCTCTGGAGAGGGTCGGGCAAACTAGAGGGACTGCCGGCGAAGAGCCGGAGGAAGGAGGGGGCTACGGCAGGTCAGTATGCCCCTAATCCCCCGGGCCGCACGCGGGCTGCAATGGGCGGGACAACGGGATGCGACCCCGAGAGGGGAAGCTAATCCCTTAAACCCGCTCGTAGTCGGGATCGAGGGCTGCAACTCGCCCTCGTGAACCCGGAATCCCTAGTAACCGTGGTTCTCCATACCGCGGTGAATACGTCCCTGCCCCTTGTACACACCGCCCGTCAACCCATCCGAGTGGGGCTGGGGCGAGGTTGTAGCTCCCTTCGGGGAGCTACAATCAAGCCTTGGCCCTGCGAGGGGGGGTAAGTCGTAACAAGGTAGCCGTAGGGGAACCTGCGGCTGGATCACCTCCCAATTTAATTTTCATCAATTGCTGTCCCCGTAAAGGGGGTACCTAGGTTCTCTCAGATCATGTACGTCCATGTCTTCTAAATGATCCTCCATAGAGGTTCTCTATGGGGGTGAGCGCTAGGGTCCCAAACAGGGATCCTGATGAGCGCTTGATGACGGGCGCTAAAGGCCAGAGTCCGGCCGTGGCTGCTACACCGCCTGGTGGATGGCTCGGCTCGGGCGCCGACGAAGGGGGTGGCAAGCTGCCATAAGCCTCGGGGAGCCGCACGCAGGCTTAGATCCGGGGATTCCCGAATGGGATCTCCTGCTGGGCACTTTTAGTTCCCAGCTCTCCCAACAGGGAGAGGGAACCCCCCGAATTGAAGCATCTCAGTAGGGGGAGGAAGAGAAATCAAACGAGATGCCCTGAGTACCGGCGAGGGAAAGGGGCACAGTTCAAACTGAACCCTACCAGGCAACTGGTTAGGGGATGTGGTGTTTTGGGGTGGCCGCATCCCCCTTTCAGGGAAGCTGAAGTGGGCTGGAACGCCCCGCCATAGAGGGTGAGAGCCCCGTAGGCGTAACCTGCAAGGGGGAAAGCCGCTTCCAGAGTACCGTGGGTTGGAATACCCGCGGGAAGTTGGGGGTCACCGACCTCCAAAACTAAACACGTCCCGAGACCGATAGCGAACTTAGTACCGTGAGGGAAAGCTGAAAAGTACCGTTGGCGCGGGGTGAAAAGAGCCTGAAACCAGGCGGTTATAGGAGTGGCGGCTCTTAAGGGATGATTCTTCCCTAAGGAAAGGGTGGTGACACCCAAGTACGAGGGAGGAGAACCGGAGTCGCCCCGTACGTCTTGAAACACGCGCCGGGGAGTTCACCAGCGTGGCGAGCTTAAGGGGTAATCCCTGCAGGCGTAGGGAAACCGAAGGCCTCGCAGCCAGCCTAAGGCTGGTGAGGGGGCTGCCTCTGAAAAGGGGGCTCTAGTCACGCTGGTGAGACCAGAAGCCGGGCGATCTACTCCTGGGCAGGGTGAAGCTGGGCCGCGAGCCCAGTGGAGGCCCGATAGAGATGGTGAGGTGCAAATCCCTCTCGTGACCTGGGAGTAGGGGCAAAAGACCAATCTAGCCCGGCAATAGCTGGTTCCCGCCGAAGCCTCCCGTAGGAGGACCCCCGTGGAGGGAGAGGGCGCGGTAGGGCAACGATTGGGTGGCAAGGGGGCTACGGTCCCCACCACCCTTTCGAACCCCGAATGCGCTCTCCTCGTAGAAGCGAGGAGCCGGGCGGCAGGGGGAAGCTCTGTCGCCGAGAGGGGAACAACCCAGACCGGGGTTAAGGCCCCCAAGTCCCGGTTAAGTGCCGAAATCAGAAGGGCGTCTCTCTCCTGAGACAGCGGGGAGGTAGGCTTAGAAGCAGCCATCCTTTAAAGAGTGCGTAACAGCTCACCCGCCGAGGAGGGAGGCCCTGAAAATATGTCGGGGCTGAAACCGGGCGCCGATACCCCGGTGGTGCGCCTGGATAGGCGCACTAGGTAGGCGGGCGCACACGCTGGGTAGAAGCCGGGGCGTGAGCTCTGGTGGACCGGCGTGTGTTGCGGATCCCGGCGGTAGTAGCAGCCAAGTGGGGTGAGAATCCCCATGGCCGAAAGCGCCAGGGTTCGCCGGCAATGCTTCGTCAGCCGGCGGTTAGCCGGTCCTAAGGCGGCGCGTAACTCGCTGCCGCCGAAAGGGAAGCCGGTTAATATTCCGGCGCCACCGGGGTAGGTGCGGCAACGCAAGCTCCACTCCTGACGCCTCGGGCTGGGCCGAGCAGGGGTGGACGTATGTCCACGACCTGTCCAAGCACTTAAAGCCGCGGAGTGCCGTAAAGGCGAGAAGCGGCTGAAGGTGTGATGGGGGGGTCCTTTAGGACCCTTCGGCTGATGCCTGGGGCCCATGAAAAGGGAGTGGAGAACGATCCTCGGTGACCGTACCGAGAACCGACACAGGTGCGCTGGCTGAGAAGGCCAAGGCCTGTCGGTCCTAACGCGGGAGAGGGAACTCGGCAAATTGGCCCCGTAACTTCGGGAGAAGGGGTGCCTGCGTTCCTGGGCTTAAGCCCGGGTCCGCAGGTCGCAGTGACAAAGGGTGCCCGACTGTTTAACAAAAACATAGTTCCCCGCAAGCCCGAAAGGGTGTGTACGGGGGATGAGGCCTGGCCAATGCCGGTACCTGAACCCCGGGTTCAACCGGGAGAAGGGCCGGTGAAAGCCGGGAGTAACTCTGACTCTCTTAAGGTAGCCATATGCCTTGCCGAATAAAAATCGGCGTGCATGAATGGCTTAACGAGGTGCCCGCTGTCCCCTCCCGCGGGCCGGTGAACCCGCATCCCGGTGCACAGACCGGGACGCCCCAGTGGGGAGAGAAGACCCTGTGGAGCTTCACTGCAGCCTGGCCTTGGGATATACTCGTGGATGCAGAGCGTAGGCGGGAGCGATGTGGTAGCCCTCGAGGGGGCTACTGAAGCGTCAATGGAACACCGCCCTTCCGCGGGCGTATCCCTAACTGGGGGTTCCCAGGACAGGGCTAGGTGGGCAGTTTGGCTGGGGTGGTACGCCCCTGCAAAGGTATCAGGGGCGCCCAAAGGCGGACTCAGGCGGGACGGAAACCCGCCGTAGAGGGCAAGGCCAAAAGTCCGCCTGACTGGATCCCTAAAAGCGTGGGATCCAGGGGTGAAAGCCGGGCCTAGCGAACACTCGCGCCCTCTCGGTGGGGGCCGGGTACGACAGAAAAGTTACCCCAGGGGTAACGGAGCCGTGGCGGGTGAGAGTCCCCATCGGCCCCGCCGCTTGCTTCCCCGACGTCGACACTGCCCATCCTGGGGGTGCAGCAGCCCCCAAGGGTAGGGATGCTCGCCCGTTAAAGGGGAACGTGAGTTGGGTTCAGAACGTCGCGAGCCAGTTCGGTTTCTACCTGCTGGGGCTGCGAGGCCGCCTGAGGGGAAGGGACCCTTAGTACGAAAGGAACGGGGTGCCGGGGCCTCTGGTGTACCGGTCGTCCGCAAGGGCGTCGCCGGGTAGCCACGCCCCAGGCCGATAAGGGCTGAAAGCATCTAAGCCCGAAGCGGCCCCCGAAAATAGGCGACCGTCTCCCTCTTAGGGGGTAAGGGCCCGGGTAGAAGACCCGGTTGATGGGGTGGGGGTGTAAGGCGGGAGGGGGTTTCCTCCGGACCGCCTCAGCCCACCACTCCCAATAGCCCGAACGTCGCGGTCGGATTCTGACCGGTGATTCCCGTCATCAAGCGTCTGGATATAGCTCTCTCAGGATTCTCTTGATCTCAAACTCATGAGATCGTAATGTACTTTGTTCTTGGTCCCTTTCTCGAGAGGAGACCGGGTGGTTCGGCCTCTTGGGCTGAGGAAGGTCCGCCCACCTCCTCGGCAGGTCGTCTCCGTAAAGGGGATCTCCCGGAAGGGAGACCTCTCCCAACAGAAACGACACGGCTGTGTGATTATGGCGATGATGCGCTCGAGCGTTGAGGACTCACATAGATCCGGTGAAACGGGGGAGAGGCGACTGGGTGCAAGCTCTCTCGCGATGGGAAGCCGGGGCGAGCGGGAGAGGGCGCGCAGTCAAATCTACCCTAGTACAGAAGGCGGACTATGGTCTCCTCTCGTCCTTATGATAGGTCTTCATGACGTGAGGTCGGTAGAGTTAGAGTCGAGGACCATGAAGATCACCTAATCTCACAAGATCCACATCCAAGACCTCATGCGCGGGGTCGCTAGGTGATCGTATGGCGTGAATCGATCTCCGATCTCCTCACGAGCAACCTTTAAATACATAAACCTCAAGTATTCTTCTCAGCGGGGTGGGGCAGCCTGGTCAGCCCGCCGGGCTCATAACCCGGAGGTCGGTGGTTCAAATCCACCCCCCGCTATTTCTCCAAATTTTTAACGGATTTCTCATTTTTGTTCAATATTGTACTGAACTGAAAGATGAGATCCTCCGGGAACCCCGGGCGGCGTATCCCTATTCTCCAGAGACGAGCCGCTCAAGAGAACCAACGACCGTATGGCGAGTTCAGCAACGTGCTGAAGAACATCTGGTGAATTCGCAGTCAGCTCCCCTCCGCAGAATGGAGCTTACGGTTGACTCCGCTGAAATCAGTGCTAGCAGCCGTGCCTCTCTAAGTAGTCGTGCAGAGCCATCCCGATAGCTCCGAGAAGCTCCCCAGGCAATAGCGTAGTGCTGTCTTGGCAAGCTCTGAGAAACCTCTGAACTCCTCCTCTCTAACTCACGGAGATACCTGAAACCAGTTCCAAACCAGTTCTACATACAAGGATTTTGTGGTGTTTCACACCGGACTGGATCAGGTGAGCTAAAAATGAGAGGCGTGAGGTACCTCCTGGTGCTGGGTTGGTGATGGCGGGAGTGACCTGCGGCATGGCAGCAGCGACGGCAGCAAGTCACAACGGCATGATTGCCAAGGTGATGGGCGGGCAGGTAGTAGAAGAGGTGCTGCTGAGCGGGGATATGAAAAGCGGACTGCTTACGGTGACAACCTCCGACGGGTCCGTTGTTGGGACCGTGAGCGTGAAATCCTCTGATGGAACTCCAGTTCTGAAGATCGGCAAGGTCGTTGAGAGCGGCAGGGAGATAACACTGTATACCGAACATAAAACAATGCATGTGAAGAAAATCCATGATGTAGCTTTAACAGAAGAGCAGAAGGATAAAGCGATCAATATAGCGAGTGGAGATCCGAAGGTCCAGGAGTTGATCAAGGAAACAGGCGCAGACGTTAATGACCTCACCATTCTCTCAGTAGGTCCAACTTTTGTGGTCGACGAAGAAAGCAGTCAGGCGAAGGTGACGGGAGCAACCATCTGGGTGGCGTTGGGAGATAGGTGCTACCTCATGCAGGTGTCTTTCGAGAGCAGCAGTGTGACCAACATATATCCGGTGTCCTGTCCATCAGCGACTCCTTCAGGAGAGCATACAGCACACAGACGCGGATCTCCAACCTCCTTTTTCTTTTTTACGTAGCTAAACCCTAAACTGTGGTGAGAAAATGAAATCCAGCATGACGAAGAAGGATTTAGCCTGGGCATGTGTCCTCGTGATATCCACGTTCGTGCTGAGCTACAAACTACTCCCCCGTTCATCTGACAATCTCGGTAAACGGCGCGGCTATCTCGTCGGAGAAGCTACCGAAATTCTTCACATACACCGATGTCATGTTCATAGCGATCTCATCGGGATTTAGTGCTGCATATCTGATCCATCGCGCGGAAATCACCGAAAAATCGGCAGGGGAGGTGGTTCTGGGGGAAAGAAAGAGGAGGTGGGAGGAGATCGCAAAAACCCTGAAGGAGGATGAAGCAAGAATATATCGGGCTGTGATTGAATTGGGTGGGATAATCAGACAAAGCGAGTTAGTTGAGAGGTTAGTTGAGAGGACGGGCTTGTCGGAGGCAAGCGTCAGCAGAGCTCTGGACCTGCTTGAAAGCAGGGGTTTGGTCGAGAGGAGGAGAGGGATGGGAAATATAGTGGTATTAAAATAATTGGGAATATCCAAAAGCTCAGGTGCTACCATGGAGAGGTGATCGCGTCGGGACGTTCGAACGATCGACCTGTCGGATCGGAGGTGCACGAGCCCCGGTGCGTAGGACATCCAGAGGTGGGGCATGAGCACGAGACCCATGGACACCGAAGTGAACTCCCTGCTCTAGTTCTGGAGAAAGCGGGAATAGTGGAGTATGGAGAAAGCTGCTTGAAAACCGACCTCTTAGCATCAGCCTTCTACAACGATGAAATTCTTTCCCTGGCCATTTCGACGTACTCCTTTCTAATCTCCACACCGATGAAATGCCTCCCCAATCTCTCAGCCACAACACAGGTGGTCCCCGATCCGACGAAAGGATCCAGAACGACATCCCCCCTGAAGGTGTAGAGCTGAATGCATCTATATGGTAGCTCCTCAGGAAACGGTGCTGGATGTCCTATCCTCCTAGCGGATTCGGGAGGAAACCTCCACACGCTCTTGGTAAATTCCAAGAACTCTTCCCTTGTTATGGTGCTCTTCTTTTCCCCTCCAGCCCTTCTGAAGTCTCCCTTGGACATGACTATTATGTACTCGTGCTGATCCCTCAACACAGGGTTGACGGCGGACATCCAACTCCCCCAGGCCGTGGACGCCCCGCTTACAGCATCTCCCTTGTCCCAGATTATCTCACCTCTAAGCAGGAAGCCTATGTTCTCAAACAGCCTCATGAGATGAGCGTGCAAGGGAATGTACGGTTTCCTTCCCAAATTGGACACGTTGAAGCAGACCCTGCCCCCCCACACCAGGATTCTGTAGACCTCCCCCATGACCTCCTTCACGAAATCCAGGTACTCCTCAAGTGTCATGTCCCTATCGTACTCCTTTCCCACGTTGTAGGGTGGCGAGGTCACCACAAGGTGAACGCAATTGTCCGGAAGCTCTCTCAGAATATAACGGGCATCTCCGAGCAGTATCCTATCCAAAAATTTTTGAGGTACCTGATTCTCCGTTAAATCGCCTGAAGGACATGCTCCTTTAAATCCCCTCAGGGTGTAAAGCTTTCTCGAGTAAAAAGCTCTGGAATCGTGAGATTCCCTTCCCCTGGAGCCGAAGCTGCTTGTCCTGGTGCGCCTCCCCATTCAGCACCCCCGACTCCCAGAAAAAAGAGAAAAATTATTTTCCAGTGAGCTTAGCTTTCCTCTTCTCTAAGAAGGCCTTCACCCCCTCCCTCGAGTCCTGTGTGCTGAAGATCAGCCCAAACAACGACGACTCGAGAGCGAAATCTTTTTCGCTTCTCAAAGCAGTTTTTATGGCTGCTAACGACAGGGAAGGCTTCTCGGCCAATTTAAGAGCGAGATCTACGGCTTTGTTCATGAGCTCCTCGTCAGGAACTACTTCATCCACCAGGCCCATCTCCCCAGCCTCCCTAGCACCGATCAGATCTCCCGTCATCATCAGCCTGCAGGCCTTGCTCCTTCCCACGAGCTTGTGCAGCCTCTGAGTAGCCCCTCCACCGGGCATTATTCCGAGGTTCACCTCGGGCTGCCCGAGCTTGGCTGACTCACATGCTATCCTCACATCGGCTCCCAAAGCTATCTCCATGCCTCCTCCAAGGCAGTATCCATTTATGGCCACTATAACTGGTTTCAGCGAACTTTCCATCCTCTGAGCGACTCTTTGGAACCTCATGGAATACTTCATGGCGTCAAATGGGCTGAGCTTAAGGAGATCGGATACGTCGGCTCCGGCACAGAATGCCCTACCAGATCCGGTTATTATAATGACCCTAACCTTCTCGTCGTGATCCAACTCATCCAGAGCTCTCTCAAGCTCATCGAGAGTTTCCATGGTGACAGCATTGAGCTTCTCAGGCCTATTCATCCTCAGGATAGCGATACCTCTCTCATAGTCCTTATCCAGGGAGAGCGAGGTGTACCTGCTGATATAGTCGTAGAAACCCTGTCCGGCGACTTTCCCAACCTTGTTCTCCTTGAGCATTTTCATCAGGAGGCTCGCCGGGGCGAACTCCTTTGATCCAAGCCTCTCCTTCAACTCCATGAGGGAGGCGACCACCCTTCCAATTCCGAACTCATCGGCGTACTCGAAGATTCCCTTGGGATATCCAAGACCCAACTTGACAGCTGTATCTATGTCCTCCTTCGATGCAACCTCCTCCATTAGCAAGCAGGCTGCTTCATTCACCCCAGGGGAGATTAGAAGGCACTCGTCAACTGCTTGGGCTGCTTCAGGGTTGAGCTCAGGTTTGACGTACTTCCCAGGATCTGGGTACTTGTAAAATCCCTCTCCCTTCTTGACCCCGAGCTTCTTCCTCTGAAAGAGCTCCTCCATGAGTGGACATATGGATATATCCACTCCCCTTTCCTTCACAGCTTTAAGTATGTAGTAGAAGACGTCCACGCCGCTGTAGTCAGCAAGCTCGAAGATCCCCATGGGAAAGCCGAGTTTCAATACCACAGCGGAATCTACCTCATTTACGGAGTGAACTCCTTTGTGAACGAGCATGCAAGCGGTGTTCATGATTCTCACCAATATCCTGTTGACGATAAATCCGGGGACGTCCTTCCTCAGAACCACAGGCGTTTTGCCCAGCTTTTTGGCCAGCTCCGCTGCAGCCTCAACGACGTCTTCTGAGGTCTCCTTGCCTCGAACGATCTCAACCAGCTTCATCAACACTGGAGGATTGAAGAAGTGCATTCCTAGAAACCTCTCAGATCTCCTCATGAAGGAGGCCAGCTCGGATATCGGGAGGCTGCTCGTGTTGGAAGCTATGATGGCATGCTTGGGAGCTGACATATCCGCTCTCTCCAGGACAGCCTTCTTTACCTCCATCCTCTCGGGTACGGCCTCTATGACAAAGTCAGCGTCTTTACAAACTTCCTCAATACTCACCGAGGTTCTTATCCTGCTCATAATAAAATCAGGGCTTTCGGAAATTCTACCCTTACTGTAGAGCTTGTTTATACTCCACGAGATTCTATCGAGGGCTTTCCTCAAGATCTCGTCGGAGATGTCTGAAATTGAAACCAAAAATCCGTTCATTGCAAAGAGCTCGGCAATACCGTGCCCCATGGTTCCGGCTCCGATAACTGCTACACGCCTTATCTCCATGAGAACCCCCTTCTTCCTTCTAGCGGTTAACTTTAAACAATAGTCCTCGACATGCAAAGGTGTCTGGGTTGGGTCGATGAAGCTCTTTCTCTTGGATGATGATGCAGTAGTGTTCTCATGGGCTAGAAGAGGAGAATGTTCGTTGAAGATAAACGAGCTGGCTGTTCTTAACGGAGAGCTAGTGGCATCATACTTCCAAGCAGCTGTCCTCGCTGCCCGGGTGGTTAGAGCTTTTAAAAAAGGCAAAAATCTAGCTCAGACCCCTGAAATTGAGCTCCTGTGTGTGGTGCTTGGGGAGAGGAACATAAGCAGGGTGATAAAGCTCAGACCTGCAAGCGATAAGATCTTGGCTGTTTTCCTTTTCTCCAATAGAAAGGAAGCAATCAGGAAGTTTGTGGATATCTGTAGGAAGAACAGGATCGTTCCGATAGATAAATGCTTTAGTTTTGGGCGCGAAGAGCGCACCAGGATCTATCATCATCTGGAGAAGACGGTCCTCTTAGAGCTGGACAGATAACCTTATTACCAGACAGACGCCTCTCGTTCTGATGGACATGTCCGCTGCTAGTGAGGACTTCGTTACCCTCAAGTATAGAGAACTTCTTGAGAAGATCGAGAACGCAAGGATACAGCTCGCTACATTCACATCAGAGCTGAAAAGCATCGAGGATGCCATCAAAAGGATAGAAGATCTTCCGAATGATGCCGTCCTCTACGAGAAAGCAGGTCATGTGTTCATCAGAAGGAGCAAGGAGGAGACCTTGCTCGATCTTAAAGCACAAAGAGAGGCCCTCACAGCCCTTTTAGAACAGGTTAAAGATCAAAGGAGAAAGGCAGAAATGGAACTTCGTCAACTGGTCGAGAACGTTAGATCCGGGTCTGTGTCTCAAGCGACCTGATCAGCTCTTCTAAGAACTCCTTCAATTTTTGAGCAGGTATCAGCGCACCAGCAGCATCAGCGTGCCCTCCACCCCTTCCTCCATATGCCTCTCCGAGCTTCTTCGCAACATCATTTAAGTTAACGCCAGAGGATATCGATGCGGCCTTCCTAATCGATATCTTCATCATCTCGTGATCTGTCTCGGCATACCCAATCACAAAAGCTACTCCCCTCGTGTTTCTGCTGAGAATAGATACAAGAGTTCCTATTATTGTGTCCTTCACGAATCCCTCCCCTTCGACCAGAAGAATGCTCCCTCTCCTTGAGATGAGCTCACCCTTCTCAAACCTGCCGAGATATCTCATGAGAGCACGTCTGTACTCTGATAAAAGGTCAAAGGCTCTATTGACGAATTCCCCTCTCATCCCTTGAGCGACAAAAAGTCCTATATATGGGGCTCCAACCCTTCCACAGGCATTTAAGACTGTGGCGAAGCTTCTGAGATCTCGAAGTGGTGATCCTCTTTTCTCCCTTCTCAATAGGTAAATCCTGCCCAGGAGAGCCTTTGGATCTCCTCCCGCGGACGATATCCTCTCAATGAGTTTGTTCAGGAGGACTTTCTTCTTATCCTCAGATAAATCCTCCAAAGTAGTCCATTTATCTCCTTTCTTGACGGGTATGTCAAGGTCCTCGAGCAGCTTGACTGCAGCTAGACTGTTGCCCGTGATGCCGGGTATGGTGGGGTCCACGGTTCTCTCCAGAGCGGCGGCCAGTGGATACTCCGGACCTCCAAACAACCGTATATCCCTCCTGACCTCGACAAGTCCGGAGCTTACGGCCTCATTGAGTATGCTGCTATTCATTCCGACCAGATCTCCAGATCTATTTATCTGCATATCTCCCAGGGCTCCTACTAGAGGGATGTGAGGAGGTACTCCATTGCACATCTCTCTAGCTAGAAGATAGCAGACCCCAGCTCCTGATAGATCCAGATCTCCGTTAAGGCCAAAGTCAAAGGGATTAAGGTGCAGAACTCCATCTCCTGGCCTACCGTTGGGCATGTGATGATCCAAAATAAGCACGGTTCTATTCTTAAAGGTGGATTTTATGTCCTCAATGTATCCGGATCCGAGGTCGGAGAATATATTGAGAGGATAATCATCATTCGAGAGCTCCTCAAGGAGAGTAAGGCTGAGATACTTCACGAAGGTGACGTGATGAGGTACTCCCAGTCTCCTCAAAGCAAGAGATAGCACTGCTCCTGAGCTCAGGCCGTCAGCGTCGATGTGGGTTACTACACGAACTGGGACGAGATCTCCTTTTCTCCATCTTTCAAGAAGAAATGACGAGATCTTTCTTGCTTCCTCAGCTATCTTAAGCCGCATACAGCTCGGCGATCTCCGGAGTGTATTTCCAATTCTTCGGAAGCTTCCCGGTCCTCTTGTAATACTTAACGAGTCGGTGGATCTTAGCCTCTATGAGGCCGAGACCTCTCTTGGCAACTAGATCTTTTCTATGGAATTCTAGGTGTTTTCTTACCCTGTAGGCCCTCTTTATGAGGTTTTCTAGGTCTTCAGGAATTTCCGGTTTCAATCCATGCTTCTCAAGGATCCTAGTCACCTTTTCTCCGATCACCCTCTTGATGAGAGGAACTCCGTACTCGTCCCTGAGGATCATGCCTATCTCACTCGGTTTATGACCCTTCTTGGCCAACTTGACAACAAGCTCCTCTATTTCCTCACTGCTCAGAGGAACCCAACTTAGATCTACATGAGCGTGCGGTCTTTTAGAGGCGGATCTTCCTCTCTTTCTGCTGTGCATCCTGGCCAAATCAACACCCTGCTTAGAGAGTTCTCCTCATCCATTAAAAATTGTTTCCTTAGTAGAACAAGCTTTCAATTATCGAAATAAGTTTTCCCACAGCTCTCCCCCTATGGGAGAACCTGTCTTTATGCTTCCCCAGCTCGCCGAAGGTAAGCCCGCCAGCTCCATGTGGCTGGAATATAGGATCAAAGCCCCATCCTTCTCCTCTCATGCTCTGGGGGATCGTTCCGTGAACCCTACCTTCTATCACAAAAATCCTTCTGGAGTCCGCAACGAATGCTATGGAGGAGACAAATTCGGCTGATCTGTCAACTTCATTGCTCATTAACCTCAGTATACCCTTGCAACCTATTTTCCTGAAGACATAAGAGGAGTAGGGTCCTGGAAATCCTCCGAGGCATCTTATAAACAACCCTGAATCCTCCACGAAAAAAGGAGGATCAATGGCATTCTCTTTGATCAATGTATGGGCTGACTTAAGGACTATTTCTCTATTGGCATCTCCTCTAGGCTCTTCATATCTTGCTCGAATCCATAAAACATTGATCTTCCTCTTTTTGAACATTCTCCTGATTTCTTCAAACTTGTGTTCATTACTTGTGACGAATCTAATATCAGCCATGGTATCGACCTCTCCTCCTCACCTGGTGGATTCTCTTCAGTACATGCTCAGCCTCATCTCCCATGATCGCTCTATATCCTTTGATGAACGCTTTAAGAAAGAGTTCAGAATGATCTAAAGAGGATCTCACGGATCTCTCAAGAACCAGAAGATCGACGGCTCTCTCCTCAACAGAAGACGAGAACTCCCCAAGGCCAAAATCCAAGATACAAAGCTTCCCCTCATAAACGATCACATTAGCTACGGTGAGATCGTTGTGTGATATACCAGCAAGATGTAATCGGCCTACGAGAATCCCCAACTCCTCTCCTAACCTTTCGTTTTCCTCAGGATTTCTCCTCAGGTAGTCATCCAATCTCTCACCAGGAACGTATTCCATTACGATCTCATGATTTTTGACGTCAAACACGAAAGGCACTCTGACCCCTGCCTTTCTGGCGGCCACTATGAGCTTGACTTCTCTCCTAGTTCTTGCTCTCCTCAGCTTGTAATCGAGCTCACTGACTCTATATCTCTTCCTCACACGAACCTTCCTGATGACCTTCTCCCCAGAGATCTTGTCAAGGTAGACGAGGGCCTCAGCTCCCGAGGATAGGATCTTCATAGGATCACCTGAAACCCCACTCCCCCCTCAATGGGACAAACGCCACGTCCGTTATGGCCTTCTCCATGATACGAGATCCTTTCTTCTCAATGAGAACGAGTTTCTGGGCGAAGAACGGGGTATCTCCAACTGGTATGACGATCTTTCCTCCATCCTCCAACATCTCCACCAAGGGTCTTGGGACTCTGGGGGCAGCAGCTGTGACGAGTATCCTCTCCGGCTTCCTCTTGAACTTTAACCCCTTGCTTCCATCGCAGGCTACAACGGAAACCCTATCATGATACCCGGCCCTTCTCAAATTCTCCCAGGCGAACTTAGCGAGAGGTTCCAGTATCTCAGAAGTTATGACCTTGCCTCCAGGGGAGATCATCTCTGCCACGGTAGCTGCATGGTAACCGCTCCCGCTTCCTACCTCAAAGACGAGCATGCCCTCTCTGAGATCCAAAAGCTCGTTCATCATGAACACCATGTGGGGCGCACTTATAGTCTGTCCGTGCCCTATAGGCAGGGGGGTGTCTCTATAAGCATACTTCCTCAGCTTTGGAGGAACAAATAACTCTCTTTTGACTAAAAGGGCAGCTCTTTTAGTCCTCTCACTTCTTAATATCCCTATGCTCTCCAGCCTCTTGACGAGCCCGATCCTCTCCTCCTCAAGTGACGGCATATTTTTATCTACCTCTCCAGGAACTGGAATGGATGTGTTCGTCATAAAGTTCAGGGGGCATCCCAACATATCGGCCAAGCACAAAACTACCCTCCAGATAACTAAGGATGAACACATAACTAAGAGGGCTGATTGCGTGATAGGAGTCATGGCCTCCCATGCAGTTAAGGATCTTCCAGAATGGCTCAAGATCTATTTAAGGTCCGGGGGAGAGTTGATCCTGGAGATTGTGGTGACTGGAGAGGTCTTTAGAGTATCTGGTAGAGGATCGCCTGAGCTGAAGCTCAGCCATTCCACAGATATCGTGGTCAGGAAGTCGAGCTACGTAGATAGCAGAACCCTGATGATCAACGCAGATAAGTCGGCTGCAGACATACCTCACCGTCTGGTTAATCGTCTCAGGAAGATCGAGTGGTTCGAAGCGAGGCTTCTCCCAAAAAACCTTGTTTTATGGGATCAAAAGGCTTAATGATCTCTCTCAGGAAGGATGTGGCATAGGCTCCACTTCTAAGGTCAAATACTAGGATGGCGTCTCGGCTCATAGGCCTGATTCTCAGGTGGAAGGCTACCTCCAAAGCTCTCCTGAGGTCTCCTAGGGCCGAGGCCTCAGGAATCTCCTTTATAAGAAAGCTCTCTAACCCAATTCCTTCATCTCTGAGGAGCGAGTTGAGAAAATCTCTTGTCTGTTCGTGTTTGACCCTAGTATATGCTCCTGGGACAGGAAGCAGGAGAGCTCCCTCACAAGGATAAGAGCGCGTCCACCCATGTTGATCCAAGACAAAATCCCCCGGTTTCGGATCAAGAAGACTTTTTTCGATCCGAAAGGACAGTATCCTGTTGAACAGGTAGGATTGATAAGCCTGTACATATATCCTGAGTACTCTGGTTCCCAATTTTCTCAGTGCTCCTATAGGATCGAGGGGATTCTTCATCAGGTGATCCCTTACCTTCACCTCAGGAAATCCTCCCTTAGCGGCTAGAGCCTCTGCCGCGCATCTAAACTCTCTTCTAAGAAGAAGTCTTCCTATGTCGTGATTCAACGGAGTTGATGAACCGAATCTCTGGTAAGAGAAGTAGTTCGGAAATGTCCTCAGGTCTTCAGAGGGTTCGATCTCAGAAGAAATCCCTCTAATCCTGACGATAAATCTATTTCCCCAGTTCAGTCCCGGACCCAGGTGATCCTCTCTGAAACCAACCATCCTGACTATCAACCTTCTGGGAACTCTGATCTCATTCCTCAATATTTTTCTTGCCGTAAAGAACTGAAAAGATATCGAGAACTTATCCTTCATCCCACAAAACTTGGTTCTACACCTAAGTAACTTCTCTATATGATTTTTAAGCGTTAAAAAATCCAGAGGGGCTAGTTTAGCGACGACGAAGAGAGGCACTCTCCCTTCATCTTCTCTACCACAAATAAGACATTCTGTAGCCAGCTTTCCGTCCAATATCTCGTCTACTATGAAGTCGCTTGCTTTGGTCCTCAGAGCTCCACCAGTTCCGCTGTATTTAGTCATGTACGAGGTCATTCCCAGTAAACAGTCAAGATTCGAGGGCAGAGGATCACCTCAGGGTCTTGAGATGTCCTGTGATCTTGTCTATTTTCTTCGATTCCTCGGGACCTATCCCAACAGCCGTTTTAGTTCCCGGTGGTATCTCGGTGTATCCAGCGTCCACCACAAGTGCACAGGGAAGACCCGCTCTCCTAGCCTTTTCGTAGATGCTAATGAGCTCTCCCTCCGAGTTGACTTCCAGGACTATCTTCTTCCCTCCTTGTAGGAGCCAGGATCTCCATATATCATAGCACTTTTTCCTAGCCTCCTTCGCTGATAAACAGGCTGCGTGGGCAGCTTGCGCAGCTATCTTCCCCCTACTCATCCTTATGTCTGCCCTTATAACGAGCACCTGTTTAATGTCGGATCCCACAGAAAAACTACTTCAGACAAACTTTTACTTTTAGCCCTTCCTTAGTAGGATTTAAGGGAAGATGGGAGTCAAGCTTGGGGATCTAGTTGTAAGACATGAGATATCGCTCAAGGACTTATCGAGAAGAAAAGTCGCTGTGGATGCCTTCAATGCAATGCATCAATTCTTAGCTAAGATACGCCAACCTGACGGCTCTCCTCTGAAGACTTCACGAGGAGAGATAACATCCGTTCACTCGGGTGTCCTTTACAGGACAGCCAATCTCCTGGAGAACGGGATAGTACCTGTATACGTGTTCGATGGCGAACCTCCCACCTTCAAACAGGAAACCGTGGAAAAGAGGAGAGAGGTAAGAGAAGAAGCTAAAAGAAGGTGGGAGGAGGCTTTAAAAATCGGTGATCTGGAATCAGCTCAAAAATACGCTCAGGCAGCTCTCCTTCTGACCGACGAAATGATAGAAGATGCAAAAAAGATCCTTAGATATATGGGTGTCCCGGTGGTCCAGGCTCCCTCAGAGGGAGAAGCTCAAGCGGCGTATATGGCCAGGGAAGGAGACGTCTGGGCAGCAGTCTCTCAAGACTACGACTCTCTTCTGTTCGGATCTCCCAGACTTGTCAGAAACCTGACAATAACTGGAAAAAGAAAGCTTCCTGGTCGCAAGGTCTTCGTTGAGACTCCTCCGGAGCTCATCCTCCTGGACGAGGTACTCAGAAACAATGGAATAAAGAGAGAGCAGCTCGTGCTGATCGGAATCCTCATTGGAACGGATTACAATCCAGGAATAAAAGGTATAGGCCCGAAAAGAGCTCTTGAAATAGTTAGGATGTTTAAAGATCCGGAAAGCGTGAAGAAAGTTGTTGGATGGTCTCAGGAGCTGGATATGATGGAGATCTACGAGTTCTTCTTGAATCCTCCTGTCACGAACGAGTATTCAGTAGAGCTTTCCCCTCCTGACCCTGAAACCTTGATCAAGTTCATGGTGGACGAACATGAATTCTCGGAGAGCAGGGTCAGGAGAGTTGTGGAGAAGATCGAGGCTGCATATCAGTCTCTGACAAGAAAAGGGCTTGAAGAATGGTTCTCCTAACGACTTCGAGGGATTCTAAAACTGAAATTATGGTTATTCCTCATCTGGAGCTATGTATCGGATTTTCTCCGTCAGCTCTATGGTCAGGGTGCCCTTTCTAGCTTCATAAACCATCGCCTTACCATTTATCTCCAATTTCATCAGTGCCCTCTCTATGTCCGCTATGGATACGGAGGGATCTCTTGACCTCAACAGCTCAAAGAGCTCCCTATCTGTCATAGCTCTTCCTTTCTCCCTTAACACCTTGTACACCATGTACCAAAAAGGAAAACGGGCCTTCTCCAAATTAGTCCCCTCAGACCCTGCTTATCCTCTCCAGCTCGAAGGAGCTTATTCCGTCAATGGATCTTAAGATGTTCTCCACGAGATCAGAGATGCTATCCTCTCCCTCTGGAGCGGTTATCAGTAGCTCGATCTCGACCAATCCGAAGGCCAGAGGTTTCTCTTTGGAGTCTTCTATTCTACCTTTTATCTCCTTAAGCCTCTCATTTATCTCGGAGAGAAGATCTGCTCTGTTCTTCTCCACATCAGGTATTATCCTATACAGAAGGGAGACCTTTCCCATATGCTCGACACCTCATGGACCTCTGAAGCCACAGTTCGGGCATATGTACTCATTGGAGTGCTTTCTACACATATTGCACCTCACTATAATGGTTTCTCCACAGTTTGGACATGAGAAAACGACAACACCTCTCTCGTAGGTCACCCTCCTACCACATGAGGTGCAGTAGAGCTCCTCATCCAGTTTTACAAGATCCATCTTCAGCGGTCTTCTCTCGGACATGTGATCAACCCCCTTCTTCACTCACTACTAGGTCGAGTTCCCAAGGCTGATATAAACTTCTCCGTCAGACGGAGGGTGTAGGTTCTCCCCTTCCTCCTCCTCTCGACGATCTTCTTATCTACCATCTCAGCTATTACCCTGCTGACCTTTGGTCTGGAGTATCCAGTTATCTCGGCCAGCTCTTCTTGGCTGATCTCTCCCTTCTCAAGGAGGATATCAACTATCCTCCTTTCATCCTCCGAGAAAAACTGTAAGAGGTCAAGGGTAGCTCTTCTAATAAGATCTCTTCTCTTGGAGATGTAATAAGCAGCAATGACTCCTAAAGCACAGCTCAATACTGAAACAACTATCAGATCGATGGGAGGAGCGAGGGAATTCTCTTGAGTTTTTATTTTCGGTAAGGTCATGTTTCCGACTGATATTCTAATTATGGAAGCTCTTTCAGATATGAGCGCCTTCAATGTGCTTTCCGTCTTAGGGCTAAGGCTGTTTCCTATGACGTAGATCTTCCTAACTCCATTAAGAACCTTGAGAAGCTCTGGCATCGTCTTTGGAAGAGTCCCATTCATTGTGTATATTATGGGAGAGGATGTTTCTATCGACTTCTCTAGGGCAGGTAGGTAGAGCTCCGGTTTTAATCCATCAACAAGAACTATGCCCTTGGCATCCTTCCAGTAATACGACGCCAGGTTTATAGAGGTCTCGGCCCTAGTAAGTCCTCCAACTCTCACACACCTGACTCCCATGCCTTCCAGTTCGCCTACAAAGTAGTCCGGAACAGCCATGGGGTCTCCAACTATAAGGACGGTGGTGTTTCTCTCGAACCTGGCAAGTCCTCCTATCAGGTTTAGAACTTCTCTATCATTTTTTCCTGGAAACAGCTGAACTACGAAGGATCCTATCTTGTGTGCATAGGCCATGGACACGGTCCAATCCGGGTAGATATCTCCCCTGACTATTATCACAGCAAATATTTGCTGAGCACTCAGTGGGAGGGCTGAGAAGATCACCACAACTGAGATGAGAGCTAAGGCCATATGCAATCTCATGGGAACTCCCTGATGTCAGCTCAAATGTTGAATGGGCCCGCGGGGCTTCGAACCCCGGACCTCCCGGTTATCAGCCGGGCGCTCTATCCAGGCTGAGCCACGGGCCCTGCTGCAAAGTGGACCGAGGGGGCTTCGAACCCCCGACCTCCGCCTTGCGAAGGCGGCGCGCTACCGGACTGCGCCACCGGCCCAGATCGAGGATGAGATCTCGAAATAAAAAAGGTTTTCGTCGAACGTCACACCTCATAGCGTAACACAGCCACAACTCCACCGAAGGGCTTAAGCTGTTGTCCCCACTCATTCTTGGAGGATATTATGAGGATCTCGGCCCTGGTCTCCTTCGCTATCTCACTGAGGTATTCAACAAGATCCCTCTCCTCTAGCTCGTAAGAGGTAGCTCCACACTGAGGACAGGTCCATCCCTCAGAGCGAAGTATCTCCACATCATCTTGGGATAGGTACCGCTCTTCAGTGAAGCCACAGTTCATACACTTTATCCTGGTTGGATGTACCTCTAAATCGTCCAGAACAAGCACCTTCTCAACCACACCACTCCTAAGCTTCTCAACTACATCTTTAACTCCATAGGTAACTAGACCCGGTCTCTTAGACAAAGTCGAGAAAAAGCAATCTACCTCCTCCTTCTCCCTGAACAGTGAAGCCCTGCTGAGCAGATTCTCAGACTTTAATATGAGCTCCCTCACCCCTTGCTCTTCTGTGTAGGAGAGGGGAAGATTGCCTATGATCTTCTTCTTGAGCCTGTAATCTAAGTAGTCCCCTGAAGCGAAGAACTCCCTGGCATCTCCAGGTCCTCCTATTATTATGCCTTCTAGCTCATCAATTATCGGTAGAAAAACCTTATCAGCCTCCTTCCCAACTTTGGTGAAGAAATGCTGCACTCTCTCCTCTCTTATCCTCTCAAACCTTCTCTGTGACTGTCCTCCTGCGCTGTGTTTAGGGGGTATATCAGAAGTAAGTTGGCTTTCTATCCTGTAGGAGGACCCTCTCAGGACTGCTAAAGTAGCGGATCCTCGATCCATCACTATCAGGCCGTAGGCCCTCTTCTCCTTGGCCATGTTCTCAAGAGGTTCTAAGTAAAACTCGTGATCACACACGTACTTGAACGAGGGGACGGGTTCAGGCGGCTCTATGACGTAGATCTCTATTTTTTCTGTTCCCCTCTCTTGTCCTCTCGGTATGGCTCCACAGAAGATAGCCAGTCCGTGTACTGGAGTCCTCTTGTAGAGCTTTAACCTCTGAAGTATGCTTTCTATGGCACTCTGGACGTTCTTCCTCGTGAGCTTATCCTTTATGTTGCTGGCCTGATCGTACTCCTGTCTCAGGTACCTGGAGACATCATATATACTTCTTCCTGGAGGTATATAAAGGGAAATGAGCTCAGTTCCTCTTCCTCTCTTGCTTTTGAGCATCTTGATGAGCTTCTTGAAGCTATAGAGCTCTGTGGAACTCAACTTGAGACACCTCTATAGTTCATTTATTGGAAAATTTTTCGTCATTTTCAATAGTTTCCAACGAACCTATTAAAAAGTTCTCCTCCCCCTCCATCTGTAAGATAGTTGCATGATGTTGATCTGCTTCGAAGACCATTCCACAGAGACCTTGAGGCCGATATCCGAGCTCACACCGCTTTTAGATCTTGTAATAGGGGGATTCACTCAGCTGGAGAGAATACGGCTCAAAGTAGGCGAACCCCATCTGGTTCTAGTTAGGAAGATCCTCTCCCTCAAAGTCGAGGAGAGAGGGTTAAGGACTGAGGAGGTCCCTGACGAGCCTGCTCTTTTTGTGAACATGGCCATTAATCCCAAATCGCTTGGATCAACTCTTTCATTGAGAAAGGGGGAAGCCCTGATCTCAGACGGAAAGGTCGTGGCTGCTCTTCTGAGCGCCAGGAATGCCGAGGAGGTAATCTCCAACTACTCCCCTGAAAACATCACGAGACTGATCCTCGAGAGATCATCTAGCAGGAGATCTATAGATAGGGGCGTTATTTCTTACCCTTGGGATGTTTGTCCCCTCGGCCTGGATTTACTCAAGGAGGACTTAAGACACCTGGTGAGGTCAGGCTGGTACGATGAGCTCTCCAAAGGAGTTTACGTATCCAAAAGCTCTAAAATAGAGGATCATGTTGTGTTCGACTCTAGAGATGGTCCTGTAATCGTGGAAGGAGGACTTGAACCTTTCTCATATGTAAGAGGTCCTTGCTTCATTGGTAAGGGATCTATAATCTTCTCTGGAGCCAGGATAGAATGTTCGTATTTGGGAGGAGTTGTAAGGGCTGGTGGAGAGATATCCTGTTCGATTATGGCCCCATTTTCAAATAACAGGCATTTTGGATTCCTAGGGCACAGTTATGTTTCGAGCTGGGTGAACATCGGGGCGGGAACTGCAACCTCCAATCTGAAGAACACCTATGGCAACATAAGGAAGGTGGTCCAGGGGAGAAGGGTAGACACAGGGCTAAACAAGTTGGGATGCTTTATGGCACCACACTCCAAGCTCTCCATAGGGACTATGATCCTAGGGGGGGTCTTCATAGGTACTGCATCTCACGTCATGGGATTCGTATTGGAGGACGTTCCACCTTTCACAATATACGCTCGAACTCTTGGATATAACCTAGTGGAGCTGGAGATTGACTCAGCTATTCGCACCTATCACAGGATGGCTAGGAGAAGGGGAGTTTCACCGAGTAGAGGAGAAGAAGAGGCGCTTAAGAAGTTCTTTGAGATCTCGATGGAGGAGAGATCTAATGTTAAGAAGGGAAGATTCAGGAGCACTTAATGAAAAGCCGGGTGGGGGATTCGAACCCCCGGAAAGCGGGTCTCCACCTGATCTGCAGCCCGCCGCCTTAGCCTCTCGGCCAACCCGGCATGCCGTAAAATATATTGTGGGAAGAAATTTAAATTCTCTCTGCACACTCCAGTATGGGCCCGTAGCTCAGCATGGATTAGAGCGGCGGCCTCCTAAGCCGTAGGTCGCGGGTTCGAGTCCCGCCGGGCCCGCTTTTCGTTTAGACTTATCAGGTGTTCTTTTGAGGAAGAAGGTCTTGTTAGACACGTCAATAATAGCATGTTCTTTAAAAAAGGAGGTAAAAATCTCTCTTTCGGAGATCTCTCAGCTGGTCGGTTATAATCCCAAGTTTGTGGTCCTGGAAGAATGTGTGAAGGAGCTTCAGAAACTCTGCAAAAAGGAGCCAGTAATAAACTTCCTATCCAAACTGGGAGTTGAAATAATTCAATCAGAGAGAAAGCATGCTACAGCTGACGAAGCAATCTTGGATTTTGCCAGAAGTGAGAGGGTTATAGTCGCCACCTTAGACAGGAAGCTGAAGAACAGGCTGCTCGAGATGAGGGTACCGGTTATATATTTAAGGGCAGGCAAGAAGCTCGTGCTGGATGACCCCTCGCATCTGGATCTTTCCTTCTGAACGAGGTGTTTACAGATGTTTTACATGGTTGAGCTAGAGGATATCGGAATTATTCGTCCTAACGAACTCAGGAGTGGCAATCTGAAACAGCTTCTAGCAGATAAGTTCAGAAGCAAATATGTAGGGAGATATCTCAGTGAGATAGGATTAATTCTTGACGTTCTTGAGATAACAGACTATGGTCTCGGTAAATCTATAATAGGGAGCCCCTGCATATACCTAAAGGTGAGATTTAAGGCACTGACATACCTCCCCAAGGTAAATGAGTTGGTAGAGGGCGAGATAAGAGGCGTCAGTGAGTACGGGGTGACGATCAACATAGGACCCATAGATGGTTTCATCCACATATCCCAGCTGGGAGATGACGTCTTCGTTCAGAGGGTCGCTGGTTTTCTTTACGGCAAGAAAACTAGGGTTTCGTTCAGAAGAGGAGACTGGGTTAGGGCTAGAGTAACCGCTGTTACAAAGCCTGATTTTGTGGCTGCAGCGAGAGGAGAACCAATAGTGAGGGTCTCCTTGACATGTAAGCAACCTGGTTTAGGAAAAATAGAAAAAGAAGATGAGGGAAAAGAGGAAGAGAAGGAGAAGAAGGAGAATAAGGGCGGCGGGAAGGGTTGACGGAATGCCTAAGTTCAGGGCATGTAGGCAGTGTAAAGCTTTAACAGATGGTGATATATGTCCGATCTGCGGATCTAAGGATCTGACAGTCCACTGGGAGGGCATAGTGGTCATAATAGATCCAATAAGATCTCAGGTGGCCGAGTACCTTGGGATAAAGAGAGCCGGAATGTACGCTCTCCGAGTTCTGGGGTGAATAATGTTAAATAGTCAGAAGGTTTCCTTCTCATCACAGGAGGGTGAACCAAGATGAGCATTGAGCTCCTCTCCATGGAGAAAAGGGAGAACAAGCTGCTCAATAGAATAGAGCTGATAGCAGAGCTCAGGTTTGGTTCTGGGACCCCCACAAGGAAGGAGATAAGATCGCTTATAGCCTCTCTCCTTAAGAAGCCTGAAGGCTTGGTTTTTGTCAGGAAAATCTCGACGAAGTATGGTAGGAGAGAGGCAGTCATCAAGGTTAACGTGTATAACAACAGAGATGAAGCCCTCCAGATGGAGCCTGAGCATATAATCAGGAGAAATGAGGGAGGAAGCGGAAAGATCGAGGGTGAGAAAAATGGTTAAGCATGTAACTTCTAAAGTATGGAAGTTCTACAAAATAGAAGAAAATAAGCTCATCTCCCTCAAGAAGAAATGCCCGAGGTGTGGGTCCTTTATGGGGGAGCACAAGGATCGGTATCACTGCGGGAAATGTGGTTTTACAGTCTTCAAAAAGTAGTCTAAGCAAATGATCCTCTTTTTACAATGTTTTTCGGGCCCGTAGCTCAGCAAGGACTAGAGCGGCGGCTTCCGGAGCCGTAGGTCGCGGGTTCGAGTCCCGCCGGGCCCACTAAATTTTTTAAGTGAATCCTTTATATATAAGCTAAGCTTTTCCTATTTTTAGTGAGAACAGATTGAAAAGCAAGTATGCTTATCTGCTAAATGACGAGGATATTAAACGTTGGTTTGATAATTTAGCTGCTAAATCGGTTATTACAGCCACAGTTTATCTTAGGACTTTAGGATATTTCTGCGAATTAAATAACACTACTCCTAAGGAATTGCTTAAGGTGGCTGAGACCAAGGCTTTTAGGGACGGCTTCCTCGATTTCGTTAGGGAGCTAGAGAAGAAGGGTAAGGCAGGATCATATATAGCTAGGTTTAAGAAAGTTTTACGTTCCTGGTTTTCTTTTAATGGGTTGGATGTTAAGCTTAAGGTTAACATTGCTAAGGAGTATGAGACGCCTACTATAGCTGATGAGAGGGTTCCAAGTAAAGCTGAGTTGGATAAGATAATTAGGATGGCTACACCTAGAGCTAGAGTTGCTATAGCTTTGATGGCTTTCAGCGGTTTGAGACCACAGAGTTTGGGAAACTATATGGGTACAGATGGCATTAGATTAGGGGATTTAGTTGAAGCCG
>JAOZGP010000005.1 GCA_027491735.1 Thermoproteota archaeon
AGCACGAACAAAGGTAGATTGCCTCCGGATATGATAGAGGATATGCGTAGATGCTATAAGGAATGCGAACCCTTCCTGACAACAGTTACAGCTGAGGTTGAGCAGGCAGATGTTGTTAAGCAGGCTAAGATTGAGGCATTGAAAAGTATAGCTAAGACTCTTTTGGGAATTGATCTGTTAGAAGTTAAGATTGCTAAGGAGAAGGAGTTGGGTAAGAAGCTGAGCATAGATGAGGAGATAGAGCTATTTGAAAACGAGATTAAGAAGATTAGGGAGAATCCAGATCCGCAGAGAATAGTTAGAGAAGAGGAATTAGAGAAATACTTAGCTGAGGGGTGGGAGTTTGTCTCTGTACTGCCATCTAGAAGGATATTGATTAAGAAGAATGGGAAGCTTGTCCGATGAGTGAGTTTCGAGAGATAAGGAAACGCATTGAGAATTACAGGAGGGGGTTGGAGGAACGTGTAAAGGAGACGTGTATAATAGTTGTTCTCCTAGGAGCTGGTGGTGAGGGACTCAGGAAAAGAAGGAAGATTAGAAGGAAGCTTGAGAAGAATGGAATACTTGGGTTAATACCTGAAGATGATTTCTCTCCTGACGTTGCCCCAAGCGTAACTGAAGAGGCAGTTTTGGAGAGGGCCGACGTCGATTTAATATTTGTAAACGTTGAATCTTGGGGATCAGCCACAGAATTTGCACAGTTCCATGATAAGAAACTCATAGCTCCAAAGCTCAGGGTATTAGTTCCATATAAACATCACCCACTTTACGGGAGTTCCAAAAGCTACTTAACAGACCTATATCTGACCCACTTAGCAATATACGGGCATGTTTATGCTTATGATGATGAATGGGAAAGCATCTTTCCGACTTCTGAGAAAATTATAGTGACCTTATCTCTCCGATACAGAAGGCTGAAGGCTATAGGTAAAATTTAATTTTTCAGATAAAAATTTATTTACCTATCTCACAATTAATTAATTGGTGAAACAAGGATGAAAGAAACAAAACTAGAGTTTTCAGAAGGAATTGTAATAGCTGAAGCAAATGTTAAATTTCTAGAGGTAGGAAAAGATTTCGATGATACCCTTTTTAGAATTTCAAGGAGGTTCTTTGGAGCGGGCCTAGCGACTTTAGGTATTGGAGCAATTTATAACGCCATGAAAGAAGAACAAACTGCAGCAGTTATTAAGGGAATAGTTGGAGTTGTATCGGGACTCATAGGACTGTATTTAATTTTCAGCTAGAGGGTGTGAATATGGAAGAAGCTCGCAGGATGCTAAAAATATACAGGGTGCTAGATAACGATCACAGGTTAAACATCCTCATCACCTTGTTTAACGAGCCTGATATGGCTTTTAATGATATAGCGAGGGAAACTGGAATAGAAAGAGGGTTGCTTGCCTATCATCTAGGGCTTCTTAGGCGTGTTGGATTGGTTGAGATGGAGTATGATAGGAGAAGTAAAAAGTCAACTAAATACAGACTGACGGATGAAGGTGTAAAGATACTCAAGGAGCTTAAATTAGTTAAAGCATACAAAAAAGCTTAATTATTTCATTTTATTCACATTAAAGAGGGATAAGAGGAGATAATATATGAAACATGCTAAATCGATAATTGGTGAGATTAGAGATGAGGAAAGAGGGAATTGCATTACTTGATTTTCTGCATTATTTTTTTCAGGGGCGGAGCCGAACAAGCTTTAGAACGCCTAAAACAAAGGAAGATACTTAGTAACGATGAAGCTAATAGGCTTAAAGATGCTATTTTAAGAAATTATCAAATCTGGTATTTAATTGACAGTGCAAGGGAAAATTTTAGCTTGAATGTCGATGAAAATTGGGCTTTAGCCTTGATCTCTTCAGTTTTGATCGAGAATATCGTGAAAAAATCTCTTCTTGAATTCGAAGCTACTCCAACACGGAGTTTTGAAGAAAATGCAAAGAAACTGTATAAAATACTTGAAGAGCAAGATATATTAACAGATTTACAGAAAAAAGTAAGATTTGATCTGCATGAACTTAGTGAGGCATGGAGCAGTAGAAAAATTCTAGCGCATGAAGTTTATAATTATCCTATAACTCCGCAATCAGCGCAAAGAGCTTATGAACGTGCATTAAGCATGTTAGGGTATTTTCTTTTATCAAGAATCTTAAGCGAAAAATATTTGTGATAGACTGGTCAGAACCGTCTTCTCCCTTAACGGGGAATAGAGTAATTGTAATTGGTGATAAAGCCTATGCTATGGGCGAGCCTTATGATTCTTGGGTTAAAGAAAAGAGAATTCGAATAGAGAGAAGACTCTCAACCGAAGATTTTCTCGCATATTTAGAGTCTATAGGGGTTCAATATACTAACCAACAACCTCCATCAATTAAATGGCTAGAGGGAAAACTAAAATAATTTTTATTTTTCTTAGGCAATTTAAGGAAATTGGATGTTGTTCATGCCGCTTAGTGTAAGTCCAGAAGAGAAAAGATTAGCATATATATTTATTGATACTACAAATAGGGGGATAATTATGAAAATAGGTGTTCCTAAGACGCCAGAACTTATTGAAATATTAGAATTGATAGATAAGGGTGAATTGAGAATCCCTGAGTTTCAGAGGGATTTTAGATGGGAAATAAATGATATATGCGAACTTATAGGTTCATTATTGAGTGGTTACCCGGCTGGAGTGTTATTGTTTTGGGGTATATCTGAAAGGAGGGACAGGTTACCGAGTAGATTAGTAGAAGGGGTTGACGAAAGACGTGCAAATCCAGTTAAACTTCTGATACTAGATGGTCAACAAAGACTCACGTCCCTTTATCAACTCTTTTATAGAGAATTTGTTGAATTAAGAGGTGGAAGGAAACATATATTTTTCCTTAATCTAGATAAGATTAAGAGTGGTGAACTATATGATGCTACAGAATATTTTAGTTTAAGAGATTATAGGAGGAAAGGACTTGATAAAAGAGCTAAGCAGTATGAAAGGGATCTTTTGCCTTTTAATATCCTTTTAAAGGAAAAGGAATTGCGGGACTGGTTCCGCGGATACGTAAGATATCAACTTTCAAAGAGAGAAAAAGACTCTAACACAGATTCTAGATCAACTGCTTAGGCAGGTTGAGATGCCTGTAGCAGATTCCAAACTTTCAGTCAAGCTATCTGCATTAGAGAGAGAAAGATTAACCGTAAACCCTGTGTAATCGCATTAGATGAAGTGGATAAGCTAAGGAGAAGGGAGTTGAACGATATACTATACGCATTAAAGAGTTTAGGTAAGATTGGATTAATCTGTATATCAAATACTCGACGATATTTTCTAACATTAGATCCAAGGATTACCTCTAGACTAAGCTTCAAATCAATCCACTTCCCACCATACTCAAACGAAGAGTTATACATAATATTAAAGCAAAGAATCGAATGTAGAGCATTGTATCCAAACACATGTTCTAAGAAAACTTTAGAGCTTATAGCTGATTTAGCAGCTGGGGATGCAAGGATAGCGATACAGACTCTTAGAAACGCGGCATATATAGCTGAAGAACAAGATAAGCATAGAATTACTAGCGAGGATATCGAGAAAGCGTATGAAGAGGTGAGGGAGTTAAAAAGGAAGTATACGCTAGAGAAGTTAGGAGAACACTATAAGTTAATCTATCAAGTTATTAAGGAGAATCCGGGTATAACTTCGGGAAAACTATATCAAGCTTATAAGAGGATCTGTAGAAAAGAAGGGTTAGAGTCTAAATCTCGAAGGACATTAAACAACTATATAGATAAGCTTATGGCTTTAAAGTATGTTAAAAGTGAGAGGGCAAGTATTAGAGGGAATGTTAGAACATTTTCAGTTAATTTTAATTGATGTATTTGAATAGATTTTTATAGGTTATTGACATGGATACATATGTTTACTTGATGGATAGGTTTTTATGTTTTTTGAATTTTAGAATATCTGTTATAAACTCTATAGGCAGCGTCTTCCATACTTTCTCTCAGTTCTTTAAGATTAACTATTCTTCTAGCAGCCATTTCTAAAGCCGATTCTTCAAGAAAATTATCAAGCATACCCGTTAAGCCTGATGCTGCAACAACTCCAACAACACTCTCACCTATCCTTAGCTCATGAATTTTCTTTTCTTCAAGAGCCTCTGGACCACGAACTATGCGTCTATCGCTGGCAATAATAATCCCGTCTTTACATACCAAGCCTATTATACAGGTCAACCCTATCCCTCCTTACGTCATTTTCGGCATATCGATTAAGAACCTCCTCAACTATCGAAATTACGCGTCACTATATAAATTTTATCCGTTTTTTATAGAAACTGTCAATTTTAAGACCAGAGACTTGCACCAAGTAAGTCCAGGCACCACTTAATTCACATGATTAAAAAGGTATTCACTTAATTTATTTAATTGTATACCGGGCCCGCTACCGCGTTTAACTCTGCATGCATAATTCACCAAAAAGGACCGAATGTATGTCTAGTATGAGAAAGATAGCTCAAAACTTTGGCAGATTCATCAAATCGAAGATGAACTACAGCATCATCGAATTGGTTGGTACTAGAAAGGAGAGCTTAGTTAAGGATGTTCTCGATTATTTTGGAGATGAAGCATTGTTTGTCGTCACTTTAAAGGGATACGAAGAAAATTCTCAGAGATAAGCTACCGAATTCTGTATTATACACCCTATCCGAGAAATACTTTTAGCTGAGGCTTAGCGTGAAGACTATGCAGAATTTAAAACTTGTAAAGCGAATTGTAAATGAATTATCCACTGAGATAAAGAGAACTAATCTCAGAACGGTTATAATCTATAGGGCAAATGACCTACCTCTAGTCATATTTGGGTGGGTCAGAATATCGTTGAAGAGGAGTTCTGGAGGGTTGCTTACGATGGATTTGAGAAATCCGGATGCAAAGTTCTTTTTCGTCTACGAGAAGACAGAGAACAAACCGGATATATTGTCCCAGTTTGCCGATGAGATAATAACAATGAGTCATCCACCTCAAATATGGAGAATGTTAAATGAGCAATTTTTTCCACATTCTCGTTCGGGGCAATTGCAGACATGGCCCCGAATCTCGTCAGACCAGTCCACACTTTCCTCACAGGTGAGATATGTAAAAGGAGACAGCCCCGGCCGGATTCGAACCGGCGTCCCCGGGTCCAAAGCCCGGGATGCTTGGCCAGCTACACCACGGGGCTACCTCAGAGGACATGGAGGAATAGCACACCTAAAAAAGTTGCTCGGTGAGGATGAATGCCGGAGTAAATTTCACATCCCCGTTCGAACCCTTAGCTCGATGGGTTTTAAAGTGCTCGAAAAGGAGTGCGAGATAGAAACTTCATATAGAAGTAGATCCTGATTTTTAACACCTTTTTCAACTAGAGGGGTGAGAATTAGCCTATCTTTGGCTCAGAATATGGTGCGGGGGGTGGGATTTGAACCCACGAACCCCTAAGGGACGAGGTCCTAAGCCTCGCGCCTTTGACCTGGCTTGGCTACCCCCGCCATGAGGAAGATCGTTCACTTGAGGTATTAGAATTTTACTTCAGGATTTGCGATACAACCTCAGGCACATCCTTGACGCTGTGGATCGTGTAGCATTTCCCTCCTCCTAATCTAGCTAGCCTGACACATGACATAGGAGCATCTCCCCTGGATACGCTTACCACATTAAGATTATTCATCTTTTTGGCAATATCTGATGGATCCCCACCCACGTTGTATTTTCCATCTGTCACCAGAATGTATTTGACATTTTTATAATCTTTAGCTTGGTGTTTCGCCAGGAGGAGTGCCTCCCTCATGTTCGTATAACCCATGGGTACTACGTCCAGTATCCTCTCGACCAGATGGGTGGAACTCGACCTGCGACCGAGGGGATGTAATATCTCTGCCTTAGAGTTGAAGAGGATCACGGAGTAATCGCTACCTCTCAATAGGTAAGCTACCGCTGCTGTGAGGACGGAGGCTATAGCCATCTTCTTTCCACTCATTGATCCACTGGAGTCCAGCAGCAGAACTGCCCTCTTTTTCTCTCTTCTCCTTTCAAGAGCCACTATGTCTTCGTAGGTTATCTCATCTAATCTTTTGGATTTTGAGAGAAGGGCCTCTATTGTTTCCTCAATGTCGAAGTCCAAACCAGGGGCGTAGTCCACCTTTGTTGGAGCTCCATGATCGGACATTGTCCTGAATGCGTTTGAGATCAGGCCAGCAGCCTGCCTCACTAAAAGTTTGCTCAACACTGAACGGAACAATCTTCTCGTCCTGAGGTTGAGGGACCAGCGTACCATGCAGTACAGATGAACCCCTTCCTCTGGATTCAATGAAATCGCTTTAAAAAGCTCATCAGGAAGCCCTTCATGAAGCGAAAGTTGTTTTGCTACTAGATCGCTGCTTATCTCCGCTAGAGAGATCAGCATACCTAGATTTCCAGAGCTCAGAGCTATGTTTATAGCTGTGGACAGGAGCTCGTAGTCCACAACGTCCATGTGGCTCATCAGGGAGTTAAGGAGATAAGTCGTATCGCTGTGCGAACGAGGTGGTTCAGTCATTGGGGGACCTTTTGTTTCCCCCTCAGCCTGGGAAAATCCTCTGATTCGGATCCTTTGAGAACCCTGTCGACTATCCTTCTTATCACCTCGTCCTCTGAGAGAGGCGCCCCCTCTCGAATTTCTATCCTCTTGGGAAGGACCATCTGAGCCAGAGAGTACCAATCCACATCTCCTGACGAGCTCATGGATTTAGCTATGGTAGCCATGTCTATGGCAGACCTGACAGAGGCTCCCCGCCTCACAGCCGGGTCCACACGGGTCTCTCTACAGATCATCACAGAGATCCTTGTTAATTTCGTTGGTGCACCGCTTCTGAGCTTCACTATCTCGAGCTCTTCTTCTAACGATTGGTAATCAAGTTTTATCAGAACAAAACGGTCTTTTAGGGCTTCAGAAAGCCTAGTAACCCCAACACTTTCCTCAGGATTCTGCGTCGCTATTATCATAAAGCCATCTCTCGCTTTTATTGTTCCTAGGCGAGGCACCGTTATTATCCCCTCGTCCATGATCGGAAGCAAGGCGTTCTGAGCGGAGTCAGGCATCCTGTTAAGCTCGTTTATGAAGAGAACAGCTCCTCGCTTAGCGGCCAGCATAAGAGGCCCTTCTATGAAGGCTTCCTCGATGTAACCCGTTTTAAGAACCTTGGGGGGGTCCCAATAGCCTATTAGCTTATTCTCGTTGAATCTCTCGTCGCCATCCACTCTGATGAACTCGCGCGAGAGGTAATCTGAAATAGCCCTAGCTAACAGAGTCTTTCCGACTCCCACCGGACCCTCCAGGAGTATATGCCTCTTGGATAGGGCCGCTAGGAGCATGAGACGGAGCTCTCTATCCCTCCCCACTATTTGATGCTTTCTCTTTATTCTGTTGATGGCTTTATCGAGGTCTGGGATGGAGCCGATCAATACCAACGCACCATGTTCTCTTAGGGGGGAGGGGAATAAAAAGGTCATCTAGGCCTGTCTGGTGCTTCGCTCCATATCCTGTATCCAGAGCTTGTTCCTAACCTGTGGGCTCCTGCCTTTATAAGCTCTAGGGCCTGCTCATAGGTCCTGATTCCTCCAGCGGCCTTTATTTTCAGTGACCCTCCGGAGATCTCCTTGAGCAGGAGAACGTCCTCCTTGATAACGGGCCTAACGTTGAACCCGGTCGACGTCTTAACGAAGGAGGCTCCTCCTTCCAGGACAGCTTTACACGCAAGCTCAGCCTCCTGCCTGGTGAGGAGCGGCAGCTCTATTATCACTTTAACGTTTTCGATCCCCCTGGCTACTCTCACCACCTCTTTGATCTCCCTGACAACGAAGCTATACTTTCCCTCCTTAAGTGCGCCCAGATTTATCACCATATCCAGCTCGTCAGCACCACGTTCCACTGCCTTCTTGGCCTCCAGCACCTTAGTCTCGATAAAGGTAGCTCCGAGTGGAAAGCCCACCACACAGGACACGAGAACATCTGAATCCCTTAGGAGCTTCTTAGCGTATTGAACGTGACAAGGGTTAACGCACACCGAGTAAAAACCTGCTTTCTTCGCTTCCATCACTAGCAAGGAGATATCATCTGATGTTGCCTGAGGGCGGAGATTGGTGTGATCTATGTACTTGGCCAGCTGTTTTTTAGTCAGCTCCACCTGAACCACCCCCAAGGCGGTAGACGATATATCTGCTAACCAGGTCGAAAACCTCATCTTCGTCTAGATGAGTCGTGTCTATCACTAGATTGAACACCGTGAGATCATCACCGAGTTTGAAGCCATAAAGTCTTCTGTATTGATCTTTAGATGATTTATCCTTCTTCTTTATCGCTTTTTTGGCATCCTTAAAAGTGATCCCATCTCTTAAAGATACTCTACGAGCTCTTTCGTCTAGATCTGCCTTGAGATATATCTTTATGGCGTCTCCCCTATTGTATAGATAGGCAGCAGTCCAAGAGTCCACCACCACGTCGTTTTCGTCCTGGAGCACGTTTAAGAGGAAATTGTCCACCTTCCTATCGAAGTCCTCGTTGAGAGATCTCTTTTGAAAAGCCTCTTCTCCTCTCTCTGACTCCCACCAACCTCTTTCTTCTAAGGATCCCTCTCCAGCTATAAGTTTTCTTAGAAGGTCTCCTCCCGAGAAATACTTAAGGTTAAACTCTTTGGCAAGCCTCTTAGCGAGGGTGCTCTTACCAGATCCAGTAAAACCTGTTACTATGATTTTCATCTGTTAACACCCATTCAGATCGATCAACGGCCAGACTAGGTCGTCCAGTCGCCACGTTGACCTTATGTGGCTGGCCTCGATATCAACATGTTCCCCTCTCTGATGAGCCAGTATAGCGGTCCAAGCTATCATAGCTCCATTATCTCTGGCAAGAGAGGGAGGGGGGGTTGAGAACTTAACCCCTCGATCTTCACACATGATCTTAAGCTTTTCTCTGAGTTTAGGAGAAGCGGCCACTCCCCCAACGAGCATGAGCTCTTTCTTCCTCGTGTGAGCCAATGCTCTCTCGGAGACCTCAGTTATCATTGAGAGGCAAACCTCCATGAAGCTCCATACTACGTCCTCCACCCTTTCTCCCCTACCTATGCGCCTCTCAGCCTCCGTGACAATGCCGCTGAACGCCAGATCCATTCCCTTGACGGTATATGGTAGATCTATCCACCGACCTTCTATCCTATCCATGTGTGGACCTGCTGGGAACGGGAGACCTATGATCCTCCCCAACTTCTCTTGAGCGTTTCCAAAGCCGATATCCAGAGTCTCCCCGAGAACGCAATATCTGTCTTCCACATGAGCTATTATCTGTGTGTTCCCTCCCGAGATGTATACGATTAGAGGATCTATAGCTCCAGTAACGAGCCTGCCTATCTCTATATGGGCTATAGGGTGGTTCACTCCGACCAAGGGAACCTTTAGCACCTGCGAGATCATCCTAGCGATGGCTCCTCCGATAGCCAGTGCTTGACCTATTCCTGGGCCTTGAGAGAACCCTACTAAGTCTATATCGCTTTTGGAGATCTGAGCTTCCTTAAATGCTGATCTTACAACTCTTGGAGCAACTTTTGAATGATGCTCCGCAAGATCGAAGGGTCTCATGCCTCCCTTCACAGAGACGTAGCTATCGGAGACGTTTGCCAGTATGTTCCCATCGGATGATACGATTCCGACCCCGAAGGTGTGGGCGGTTGATTCTATCCCCAGAGCTATCATCGCTCCACGACAGATATTGCCTGAGAGGTTATTTTTTAACTTCCCTAAGGCCCTGAAGAGGGGGACAAAATGGAGGAGCTCGAAGGATATGCCAAAGTCGGAAGAGCTCTGGCGTTAATACTGAGTAAATGGTCCTCCGCCATTAGAGAGGGAGACTCCCTACTTCATGTAGCGGAGGAAATCGAGGGAGAGATCCGCGGTCTTGGTTTTAAACCAGCCTTTCCGGTTAACTTGTCGCTTAACGAGATAGCAGCTCACTACACCCCTCCTCCGGAGGACTGCTCTGTTGTACAGGAGGGATCCCTCCTGAAGCTTGATGTGGGAGTGGAGTTTGAGGGGTACATAGCTGATGCTGCTAGAAGTGTTTATTTTGATGACAGGCATGAACGTATGGTGGAAGTAGCGCGTCAGGCCTTCGAAGCAGCCACCAAGCTGATGAGGCCAGGGACTAGGATAAGAGAGGTGAGCAAAGCGATATACGAGACCATTAAGTCTGAAGGATTCATCCCGATCAGAAACCTAGCAGGACACAAGATAACGAAGTACAAGCTGCACTCAGGAGTTGACATACCTAACTCACCAACCCTGAGCTTTTACAAGATCAAGGAAGGAGATGTCTTCGCCATAGAACCGTTCGTCACTGATAGGGAGTGCTCTGGCTTGGTCAAGGATGAGAAGATCGCCTATATCTTCTCGTTCAAGAGATCCGTGAGGACCTCCTCGTCCTTGGAGAAGAGGATTCTCAGAATAGCTGCTAAAGATTTCCATGGATTGCCATTCTGTGCTAGATGGCTCATCAGCTCAGTTAGCAGGAAGGGCCTTGACAGAGCCTTGAGTGGTCTGGTGAGGAAAGGCGGCATATACGCCTATCCTGTGCTTGTGGAGGTGAATTCCTGTACTGTAGCCCAGTACGAAAACACGGTTTTCGTCACAAACAATGGTCCCGTTGTCCTCACTGAACTTTAGTGTGATGGAAAAATGGTTAGGAAAGGTATTAGATCAGAAAGGTCCCTCCTGGACTTCTTATGGAGAAGTGGTATTGCCGCATTGAGAGTGGCTGGAAGCGGATCCACGGGGCACCCGTCTTCTGATATAATCGCTGGATATCGTGGCAGAATTGTGATCATAGAGGTTAAAAGCACCAGAAAGGAAGTCATCTACTTGGATAACACAAGAGTGACGTCCTTAAGGATTCTGGCTGACAAGATCGGTGGCGATGCCTGGATAGCAGTCAGGTTCCTTCCGAGGAGAAAGTTCTTCTTCATAAGGTTGGAGGATTTAGAACCTGCAAGGAGGGGGTGGAAGATAAGCAGCGCGCTAGTCAACAGAAAGGGAGTAGATCAGTCCTCCTTTGTTCGAATTCTCCTGAAGGAGACATCCCAGATAGATGTTTAACGCTTACTATACACCGCTCCAGAAAACTCTGTAGTTGAGTAATCTTGTGGCCGTTATAACGCTAACTACGAGCTCCTTTCTTACGCTGGAAGCTATTCTCCCAGCCCTTATGATGTCGACGGGACTCACCTTCTCAGTGAGTCTGCCCACCAGACATAGGTAGGGTGCGTGATCTATGCCGGGGCCTTCCCTGTATATCATGTAATGGACGCCGTACTTCGGAGCTGGTTTAACCACATATCCTAGGTCTCTCCAGTATGTGAACACCTTCATCTTGTCATCGAAGTCTCTCTTTATCTCCCTGCCCAACCTCTCCAGATCGTCGCTCTTGATGATGCCCCCAACAGGATCTTTTATCTCTAAGATGCCTTTTTTGTTCAGATACAGGGCTTCAAGGATATTCAGCTGGAGGGGCTCCTCAAATCTGGTTCCTGGGGGCACTTTTTTAAGTCCGACGGGATGTCCCCAGAAACCGCTCGAATAAAGTTCATTTGCTACATCCCTGTCCCAAACGAACACCCTGTCGTAGATCAGAGTTCCCTCTCCACTAAGCTCTGGTAGTGCTCGATTTATCTTCTCTGGTTCATAGAGGGATGCTGTATAATATATCACGTCGAGCCTGTCGTCCACAACAGCCAGCAAGAGCTCCTTTCTCAACCTTCTGGCTGTAACTAAAGCGTCTATCAATTTCCTGTGAGGAAGAACAACTTCTTCCTGAAGGGGAAGGACAAGCTGTCTTCCCGCTTTTTCCCCGATTCTAGCTCCAGGTGAGTAGACCCTCAGAAAAGGAGTTTTTCGCTCCTGAACAACGACTAGGGATTTATCTCGGAGATCGGAGTAGACTACGAACTTCAGAAAATTGTCCCTCTTCTCCGTCACCATCTTCTTCAGAAGTTCCCTGAAATCCACGTCCATCTCCAACAATCCCTTCCTCGTGAGATATGCCACCTCCACAAGATCTAGCTCTAGTTCTCCTTCCCTGAGCTCGCCGTACCCCTTGCTGTAGAGTTTCTTTACATCTTTTCCCTTTAAGATCAAGTGCTTCCCTCTCCAAAAGACCTTTAGGCGCTCCATGACCTCCACCACAACTCAAAGCTTGTTCTCCAACCCATCGAAAAGAGTCTCAAGGACATTTTTAGCGAACTCAGCACCTATTTCTGGATCTCTCCCAGCAGACACATGATCTACGAAGGTTTGTAGTTCCTCTAAGAGAGGTTCCTTGCGCCTCAGGATCGGCATGAACGTTCCTTCGTGTTTGTCCAGAACTAGCTGTTGATTTAGGTAATCCAGAACTGCACTTCCATGGGATCCAGTGAACCTCATCCTCCTCACTCCTATGGGAGTGAGCCAGTTTGAAATTATTATTCCGGATGCTGCTGCCCCGTCATTGAAGTTCAGAAGGAAAACGACTAGATCTTCATATCTATCCGAGCTCTTCTTCGACACATAGGCCCTGGACTGAGGCCTGCTCTCCAGGAGCCACATTTGTACGTAGAGTTCATGTATCGCTAGATCCAAGGATACTCCGATGTTCCACCTTAGATTCCTCTTGGGGACTCTTCCTATCCTCTCAGAGGAAAGGACAAGTGGTTCACCCAACTCCTCCTTCTGAATTCTCTCCTTAAGGGCTATGACAGCTGGATTGAAGAGTTCTATGAAGCCGGGCATGAAAATTGATCCTGTCGATTTTATCTTGGAGATGAGTTTAAAGAGCTCTTGTCTGCTGGTCGACAGAGGTTTCTCTAGAAGCACTGCCGCACCAGAATCCATGGCCAGTATCGCAGTCTCGGTCAGGTGTTGAGGCGTCACAGCTATGCTTACGGCATCGAGGTCCTCCCTCCGTATCATCTTTTCGATGTCTGTATACGCTTTGACGTTATACCTTTTAGCCAAAGCTCTAGCAGCGGATGGGTTGATGTCAGCTACAGCAATTAGATCAGCTCCAGAGATCTCACGGAAAACCCTTGCATGAGCACTACCAAACCAACCACAGCCAATGACTCCTACTCTAACGCGCCTCATTGAATCAGCCTTACAGAAGGCGGAGGAACTTTTTTGTATTTAAGACTTTAAACTCATCGCGACTGTCCATGAATCGGCAGCTTAGTGCTTATGTCGAGCTGACAAGACCGAAGAATGCAATAATGTCGATGCTGGGGACTCTGGTTGGATGGCTTACTGTTAGCACCACCATGAACTGCAACCTCCTTCTGGCCATTATGGTCCCCCCTCTTGTGTTAGCAGGTGGCAATGCCATAAACGACTACTTCGATGTGGACATAGATCTAGTCAACAGACCGCACAGGCCGATCCCAAGTGGAAGGATTAGTAGAAGAGATGCTCTTCAGGTTTACGTAATCCTCTCAAGCTCTGGAGTCTGTATTTCGCTTTTATTAGGGTTTATTCAGTTTACATTAGCGTTTATCTTCTCTGTAGCTTGGTACGCATACGGAAGGTGGATCAAGAGAACAGGACTTCCGGGCAACATGCTGGTGAGCGCTGGAGTAGCGTGTACGCTCATCTTCGGTGGCGTAACGGCGGGGACGCCTAACCTAAGGCTTGCTCTGTACACCTTGATAGCCTTCTCGGTCAACCTCATGAGGGAGATCGTGAAGGATGTGGAAGACATCCCTGGAGATTTAGCTGTCGGGCTAAGGACCTTGCCGATAAGAGCAGGATCCAGAAAAACGGGGGTTTTTCTCTTCGCTCTTGGCGTACTGTCCGCAGTTTTATCCCTTCTTCCCATCGTCTTGGGACTGGTGGGTCTCCTGTATAAGGCCATAATAGCCCCTGCCCTGATCCTGTTGGTCGCCTCGGCTATCTATGGTCTTCGGGTAAATCAAGAGTTCGCCGGTAAGTTGTCCGGTATGTTGAAGATAGCTATGCTGCTGGGACTGCTTGCAATGATGTCAGATCCCCTTGCCGCTGGTTTTATCTGGAGATGAGAGGGCTTGACCTTACGAGATCTCCTTGTATATGCGGATCAGAATCGATTTTCTTTCTAACACGCCTAACAGCTCTCTTTTCTCACTGAGGACAGGTAGCGCTGGTTCTCTGGCTTCTATAAACTTGCTAATCGCAGATCCTATCCTTTCATCAGGACTTAATACCTGCAGGAGTTCGTTCATCACGTCATCGACCAAGATCCTCCTAACAAAAGTATCCTGATGTACAATCTCCCTCTCTGTTCGAACCCTGTAGAAGGCCCACGCCAATGCCCTTTCCGTGACAACTCCAAGAAAATTGTTGCCCTCCACGACAGGTAGAATCCTGGCCCCTGTTTTCAGCATTATGGATCTAGCATGAACTATCCTGCTTATGGGCATCACCTTCGGGTAGGTCGTCTTCATCAGATCCTTAACGAACATGAGGCGAGGTTTGAGATTTCTTACCATATCCGTCTCGGAAACAACGCCTATTGGAAGGCGTTCTTCATCTACGACTGGTAGAAAGCTGAAGTCGTTCTCTATCATGAGCTTCATAGCATTTGTAATGCTGTCTTTGCGGTTTACCACAACAGGAGGTTCACTCATCACAGCACTCACGTGAATCCTCGTCGCTGGTGTGTTCTTGAACCTGGATGATCCCAGGACATCCATGAGATCCCATGTCGAGAGAACGCCCACAACTTTTCCCTCATCATTTGTTATTACCAGGTGAGCTATCCTCCTATTATCCATGATTTCCAGGGCCTCTCCTATGGGCCTATCCTTGACCACACATATGGCTGGACTGGTCATTACGGTCTCAACTGGATCTTCTCCCCGCAAGGTGGACCCCTCTCACCACGCCTCTTTTGGTTAGCACCCCGACCAACTTTTTATTTTCTACTACCGGAAGACCGGGAACGTTCCACTCTAGCAGCAATCTGCCGGCATTTGAGATATCCATCTCAGGGCTTAAAAAAACATCTACTTCATGAACGAGCTCTGAGACCCTTCCCTGCTTGACGTCTATGGAGATTCTACCTGATCTAGCATCGAGAACCTCGTACTTCCCAGAAGCTTCTAGCCCAAAGAAGATTATATTGCTCTCGCTGAGAATTCCAAGTGAATTGGGCAACCGAACCAAAAGCACTTCCTCCTTTCCTGCGTAAAGCAAGCGAGCTGCTTTCTTCAGTGGAGTACCCTCTCGGAGGACAACAGGTCGTTTCATGCAATTCCTGACCTTAACGATTCCCTTGATCTCGTCAACGACAGCCCTCAATATGTCCGTCTTGGTTAGAATTCCCACAAGTCTGTTGTCTGAGACGACTGGAAGCGAGCTTATTCTTCTTGTGGTCATCTTGGCCGCTGCCTCGATGAGGAGATCATCTGTTCCTACGGTTATGGGATTGGGAGTCATCACTCTATCTACCAAACGACTTTCCCACGACCTCCATCTCCAAGGAGTCCCTCCCTTGGACATAGCCCTGAGAACATCAGAGATAGAAACTATCCCCAGGAGCTCCTCGCACTCGCCAATCACTGGAAAGTGGTGAAACCGCCTTTCCAGCATCAAATTCTTAATATAACCCAAAGTATCATATGAATGTATGACCGTTACCGGGGACGACATGTAGTCCCTAACCTTAATGCCTGAGAACATCCTATCAATCCCTCGTACACCTAACAAGAAGCTGAAACCCTATACGAGGCCCCACCCAGGACGGCCTCTGGCCTGCCTTAGCTTTTCGGAGAGTATGAAGTATATGTGTGGAGCTATCTTTATTATGTCCCTAGCTGATATTATCCCGACCACTTCACCCTTGCTGTTCGTGACTATGAGTCTCCTTATCCCCTTCTCAACCATCTTCCTCGCAGCCTCCATCAATCCAGTGTTCTCTTTTACTGCTACCGGATCTCTGGTCATTATCTCCTCGACTGAGACCGTATCAGGGGTTCTTCCAGGGAACTCGGCTACGTATCTCACTACAATATCTCTCTCAGTAACTATGCCAACCACCTTCCCGTTTTCTAGAACCACGACCGAACCTATGTTGTTCTCCCTCATCAACTCAGCTACATCCTTCACTGTAGCGTTAGTAGGAACTGAAATTATGTTTCGGGTCATTACCTCCGATACAAAGAGGTTGAGATCATCTACGTCTCTCTTTCTGGGAGGAATAGGCGACAGCATGAGAAACTACCCCAAGTCGAGGTGGAAGCCCCCGGGAGGTAGTGCCCTTGATAAACCTCTTAAACTTATGTTTATGAGGACACCCTTGGCCAGAGCCTCTTTCTCCATATGGTTTTTTATTCTCCTTATTGCCTCCTCCTTGGATATCTCTCCCGGACGAACCCTCACCTTGAAATTAAGACTGGCAGCTGCGGAGGGAGGCGCAGCCAGCAATAGATATTCTTCGTCTTCTAATATCACTCCAACATCCAGCACAAGCTCAGCCTTCACGTAGTTCCTCTTCCCTTCGATGAAGAAGGAGCCTTTAGGTATGTACATGCCAGGAGGTGCGTGTTCCCTCACCTGGCTCCCGGTCACATAGTAGACATCTGCGTAGCTGAGCCTCTCCTTCCAAGCCCTAGAAAAGCTTGCAGCCGCTACAGCCGCTTCTTTAATTGTGTTTGCTCCAGGAGATCTTCCCTCTGTCTTCACTAAGACCACTGCTCCTCCCGGAAGATCCACGTGGAAGAAGAGGTCGTCTTCTTTCAGATACTTCTTCACCAGAGTCCTGTTAGTCGCCTTGTCCCTTCCGATGACGACCAAAAAACCTTCAGAGGATCGGAACCACCGGAACTCTCTATACCAATTCTTCACAGCTTTGGGTCTGAGATATTTCCCCTTCTTCCTTGGAATGGATCCTTTAAGGGATTCTATGGTAACTCGGATGTTCTTCAGCTTGGACTCCAGTTTCTTGGCTACCTCGTATAATCTTTGAGCATTTTCGGAGGCCCTAATTGCGAAGTTAAGCTCGATGATCTCTCCTCCTATGGAAATTTTGGTTACCTTGTTCCTGTAGTCCACCTGAAGGCATTCTGCAGGCGATCTACCGGAGCGGATCTGCCTCAGGACCTCTTCCACATATCCTATATTTTGAAATATCGTGTTTGCTTTCCTTCTGTACTCTTCAGCCCTGAGTCGGTACGTCTCATACAGCTTCTCCTGCCGCTCTATTTCCTTCCTTGCCCTTTCTATGCCGGAGCGCTCCTCCTTATTTATCTCAGATTTTAAGATATCTAGAAAATAATCGTCTAGTAGAGAGATGAAACTGGGATAAGACCTTCTATTTGTGCTCTCTACCGTGGAAAGCCTTATAACTGAGAAGTCCGTGGGTGTGCCGTCGTCTGACAGATACATCGTCGGTTGGGGATCTTCAATTGAGTTTTTATGGATCAAAGAAACTGCTTCTGAGAGCCTCGATATCTGGTGCTCGCTCAATCTTGATAGCAGTTCTCTCGGATTCACGCCAGAGAGTGCTGCAACCTCGTCTATGTAGGGAGAGCCAAGGCCACAGAAGCTTGTAAGAAATCTCCAAACCTCCATGTCACCATCGAGCAAAACATTTCTCGGATCTAGTTCCACCTTCGGATTCGAGGGAAGCTTGTACTTCTCACCAGGAAGAATCCTTCGAGATCTAAAAACTCTCTTCTTCAGAGCTAACACTATTCTTTTCTCGTCGTCCACTAACAACAGGTTACCTCCGCCGAAAAGCTCTAGTATCAGGTCAAACTCGCCGTTCCTACCCGAGAAAGATAGTCTCAGCACCCTTTCCATTCCTGGATGACTTATCTCAGTTAGTTTCGATCCCCTCAAGCGTTTTCTAACCGCCATTACGAATGGATGAGGGAGGGAGGGTCTAGGTATAGCTTCTCCGGTCATGAAGACGTAGGATTTGGAGAACACAAGCTCTCTCCTAACTCCAAGCCCTGGGTAGAATGTTATCGAAAACGTCCCTTCTGCTAACCCATAGAAGTTCCTGACGATGCTCCCCTTCAGCGGTTCCATTTCACGTTTTAGAACTTCGACCTCTAGGCCGACTAGTCCTGTTCTTCTGATCACCGATGACCCCACCCTTTTAATAGTAATTCATATGAGACCTATCTTGGTCGGACATGGACATCGTGAAGAAGGTGTTCCTGAGCAAGGTCGCCGTATTCTCGGTAGTAGGCGCTATAGTTGGAGTTCTGGGCATAGACTACCCCACAGGAATTTCGCTTATCCTCTTCTTAACGATATTGGTTGGTTTCATTTTTATCTTAACGGGTAAAACGCAGGAATATCTATCGCTGGGAAAGGTTTACAGAGAAGGGGAAGGGACAGCTATTCTAGGCTTTTTCTTGTTCTGGATACTGGCGATGAATCTGGTGAGTGGATGCAGCCCCTCAGTATATGTGGTGCATGCCTCAAAGACGGGAGCCTGGCCCATACAGGAAGTTAACGGGAAAATAGTCCACGAACTGAACCCACCTGGGTTCAATGCTTCATATGTCGTGCTCAAGGAGAAAACCACCTTGTTCCTATTCAAGAGCGAGGATGTGGTGGATATGTGGTTGGGATATCAGATGCCGATTCCTCCGAAAGGTGAACCCCTTAGAGTCAATTGCCTCAACTTCTCCATTGAGAACGGAAGTGTGAGCTTCTCGTTCAATGCGAACGCCACTGAGGGAGGGAGTGAGATCATCAAGGGACCCATCAAGAAGGAGGGAACTCAGTTTTTAGTGAAGCTTGGGCAAAGTAGTGTTACCGTTCAGGAGAACTCATCCAACGAGATAAGATTAGGAAACTTCGTCTTAGAGGTATCTTCCAGAGGAGATTTGCTTATGTTTGAGTTAAGAGGAGTTCCCCTGAGCTCCGACCCTGTTGATCTCTCCTCTTACGGTCTGAACATCTTGGTGATGAAGGCCAACGGGACATTGTTCATATTCACGGATAAACCTTCCAGGATCAGCAGGACCGCGAGGGTCGACGATAAGTACATAGTGGTCCTTCCTTCCTAGAAGGGACCTTTATGTATGAGTACATAGAGTTGGAGGGAGATGCCGGTTTTGTGATTAGGGCCAGGAGACTCGATTCCCTCTTCTCAAAGGCCTCCGAAGCCCTTTATAACATAATGGTGGATATCTCCAAGGTCCATCCTGTCGAGGAGAGGTTCGTCGAGGTCTCAAGCGAGAGTCTAGACATATTGCTACATCACTGGCTGGAGGAGCTCCTCTTCCTAACAGACACCGAGAACCTAGTCTTCTCGAAGTTTAACGTGGAGGTGTGCAAGGAGGAGATCCTGAAGGCCAGAGGGAAAGTACTGGGGGAGCCTATAGATCCGGTAAAGCACGACCTGAGGGTGGCTGTAAAGGCGATAACTTACCATAGACTCTACCTGAAGAAAAGGAATGATGGTACATGGGAAGCGGGAGTTATAGTGGACCTGTGAACTCTATTCTTCAAACCACCAGATGGAATCCCCATTTTTATCCTCAACAGCCACACCTAGGTCCTTGAGCTTAGCCCTTATGGCGTCAGATATGTCATACATTCTCCTTTTTCTGAGTTCTTTTCTAACCTCGATAAGAGTCTCTATATACGGTAAGGAGTCCCTCCTTTGATATCTGGGCAGGACATCTATCCCTAACAGTGAAGAAGTTCGATCCATTAAATAGACAACCTCAGAAGCTAGGTTTGGAGAGAGACCTTCGGACACGATCCGGGAGGCCATCGAGGCCAGTGCGTCCAAGGAGGCGTACGCTACCGGAGTGTTGAAGTCGTCGCTTAGGGCTGAGAAGAACTTCTTGGTCTCCAAGTGCATCTCTCTCCTCACCTCCATCTCACTCTCATTGAGTTCTCCCTTCCTACCCTCTAAGGAGTACCGCGCCGCTTTCGCAGCGGCCTCTTTCCAGAAGAGAACTCTATTCTCGGTTGACTTCAGGGCATTTTCGGAGAACTCAAGAGGTTTGCGGTAATGAGCTGAGGTCAAGAAAATGCGCAGGACATCCGGATCATATCTCCGAAGAGCAGCTTTGACAGAAAAGTAATTCTTAAGGGATTTAGCCATCTTCTCTCCTTTGACGTTCAGGAGACCGACGTGCATCCAATACCTGACAAAGGGGCTCTTCCCGGTAAAGGCTTCGCTTTGAGCTATCTCGTTCTCGTGGTGAGGGAATATCAGATCAGACCCTCCCCCGTGTATGTCTATTTGTTCGCCCAAGAGAGCGTATATCATGGCGCTACACTCTATATGCCAGCCAGGGCGCCCATCCCCCCAAGAGGCAGGCCATCTAGGCTCTCCTGGTTTAGAAAACTTCCAAAGAGCAAAGTCGGCTGGGTGTTTTTTCTTCTCACTGGTTTTGACCCTAGCATCCCTGACTAAGCTATCCAATTTCACTTTAGAGAGCTTACCATACCCTTCGAAGGTCTCCACACTAAAGTAAACGCCATCAGGAGTGACATAAGCATATCCGGACTTTACAAGACTGGAGATGAGCTCCAATATCTTGTCTATATATTCCGTGGCTCTAGGGTTTGCTGTGGCGGCGATCACCTTGAGATCCTGCATCGCCCTGAAGTACTCCTCCTCATATCTCCTGGCAACCTCCTTCCAATCCACCCCTTCCCTAGCAGCTCGGGCGATTATTTTGTCATCTATATCTGTCACGTTTGTGACGTAGAAGATGGAGTAGCCAGCCCAAGCGAGATATCTCCTGACCACGTCAAAGAAAACTGCTGTCTTCGCGTGACCCAGGTGGGGCTCATCGTAGACCGTGGGACCACAGACGTACATCTTCACATCGGGAGGGGAGATCGGCTCGAAGACCTCCTTAGTGCCGCGAAGAGTATCTGTGACCATGATTCTTTCGCTGAACATCAGTTAAGAGGAATGTAGGCATATTTTTAATTGTACCGTCACTGCCAGTTCATCGGGAACACATGCGTGAAGATCTCTCGCTCGTGTTGAGGGGAGTTGCTGAGCCGCTAGAGGACATGGTGATGACTCTCGATGAAGTCAAGGAGATCATGAAGAGAGAGGAGAAAAGAACTTACATAGGATATGAACCCTCCGGCCCGATACATATGGGGGCTGCATCGACGATCCTCAAATTGGAGGAGATGGCGAGGGCTGGATTTACGTCAATAGCTCTCATCGCTGATGTTCACGCGGTTTTGAACAGAAAAGGTCCTGAGAGCATCATTAGAGATCTTGGAAACACTTACTATGAGGTCGTGTTCAAAGAACTAGGTTCTGGAAGGATAAAATCTATTTTAGGGAGCGATTATCAGTTGTCTGAGGATTATGTGATGGATCTCCTGTATCTTTCAACAAAGGTCACCTCAAAGAGGGCCTGGAGAGCGATGTCCGTCATAGCCAGGGAGAGTGAGAACCCCTACGTATCCCAGATGATATATCCGCTCATGCAGGCGTTGGACATATTATACCTCAAGGTTAATGTAGCCATCGGTGGAACGGACCAGAGGAAGATCCATGCTTTAGCAAGAGATATCTTCGCTAGACCATTGGACCTCAGAGTCGAGAGGTATGTCCCCTCGGCCATACATATAAACATAACTCCAGGACTTCTCAGAGGTGAGAAGATGTCCAAATCAAAGCCCCAGACCCATGTAGCTGTGCATGATCCACCAGAACTCATCATAAGGAAGATGAACTCTGCTTACTGCCCACCCAGCGACGAAGACCAGTATGATCAAGAGGGAAACCTGAGAAACCCAGTGCTTGGAGTTTTTAGGGACCTCATACTGAGAGGAGAGCAGACCATTCTGATTGAAAGGGCCAGGTCTAAGGGGGGAGGCGTGATGGAGATCAGTGATTACAAGGAATTGGAGAAGTTGTACATCAGCGGAGAGATTCATCCAGCTGATCTCAAGAGAAGAGCTGCTGATTACCTGATCGATCTCTTTGAACCTATAAGAGAGAGGTTCGAGAGTGAGCCGGAGCTTATAAAACCCTTATATTATCTGCAGAGGTGGCAGAGAAAGGAAGGATTGTTCGGTGACCTGGAATGGAAGCTCGCCCTCGAGTCGATGAAACCGTATTTGGGAGAGCTCTCCTGATAGAGAGCTTGGAGGATCTGGTGGCCATAGAGGAGAACTCAGAGTGGTTGGGAGTGTCCAAGCTCCTCATGATGGAGAACGCTGCTACGGCAGTTGTTGAAGCCTGTAGGGATATTTTAAAGGATTTGAGGGGGAAGAGAATCGCCGTAGTTTGTGGTAAGGGCAACAACGGAGGGGATGGAATAGCTGCCGGAAGAAAGATGGCTGCTGAAGGAGCTCATATCACCATATTCATGTTGTACAAGGAGCCTGAGTCACATGAGGCCAAATATAACTTTGATATCGTTAAGAGATTGCCCTACAGCGTGGAGGTCAGGAGAATCAGGGAGGAAAAAGATCTGGATGTTTTGAGAACCTATGATCTGATCGTGGACGCCCTACTAGGTACTGGAACCAGAGGCGCGCCCTATGGTCTGACAGCTAGCGCTATTAGGAAGATAAACTCCTCAGGAAGACCTGTCGTGAGTGTCGATGTTCCATCGGGACTTGACCCGTTCTCAGGAAGAGCCCCAGGGGAAGTGGTCAGGGCCACGATCACCGTCACGTTCCACGGGATGAAGAGCGGACTTAGGCCTGAGTTCTCCGGTAGGATTATCGTATATCCAGCGGGATCACCTCTAGAAGCCCTCTGGGGATGTGGACCTGGAGATCTTAGGGCCTTGATTAAAAGAAGAGATCCTTGGAGCCATAAAGGTGATTTTGGAAGGATCCTCGTGATCGGCGGGTCATGTCTGTATACGGGAGCTCCTGCTTTGGCAGCAATGTCTGCTCTAAGGTCTGGAGCTGACCTAGCAATAGTTCTGACTCCCAGATCAGTATCCAATATCGTTAGATCCTTTTCACCTGAGATAATAGTTAATCGGTTGAGATCTGAAGACTTTCTAGGGGAGGACGAGAGAGACCTCGATCTGATACTTAGAGAGGCCGAGAGATCTTCCGTGGTGCTTATAGGTCCAGGTCTAGGATCCGAGAGATGCGTGATAGAGATGGCGTCCAGGATATTAGAGGAGCTGAGAGCTCGATCAACCAAGGTGGTCGTCGACGCTGATGCTCAGAGAGCCCTGTCCCCAAGAAAGGGGTGGGAGAACTTGATAGTCACGCCACACGCTGGAGAGTTCGAGAGAATATTCAGCGTAGTTCCTCCGAAGGATTTGAGAGGGCGTATGGACACTGTTGCCAGAAATGCTGCTAAATTGCCTGGAACCGTTCTCCTGAAGGGGCATGTAGATGTCATATCAGACGGCAGAAGGATTAAGATCAACTTCACAGGCAACCCAGGAATGACTGTCGGCGGCACAGGAGATGTGCTCTCAGGCGTGACCGCAGCCATGTTCTCCTTGGGAGAGGATCCCATGAGAGCCGCCTCCTGCGCAGCTTGGATAGTTGGGTCTGCTGGAGACCTCGCTTATGAGAAGGTCGGAAATTCCCTTACGCCCCTTGACGTGATAGGGAACATCCCTGAGATCGTCAGGAAACACGCGCCTTGAGGAGGACAACTTTTTGGTATTTCCATAGAGAGATTTTGTGGTGGGAGGGATCTCCATGAACGATGTTCCTGAGGACAGATATTATTCGAAAACTCACGAATGGGTGCTTCCTGTAGGTGAGAACAAAGCCAAGGTGGGGATTACCGGATATGCTGTCGAAGAGCTCGGAGATATAACCTACTTAGAGGTAAGAGCTGTGGGATCTGAGGTCAAGGCTGGAGAGCGTATTGGCACGGTTGAGAGCAACAAAGCTACAGAGGACATCTACGCTCCAGTCAGCGGGAAGATAATTGAGATAAACAAGGAAGCAGGGGTCGTTGAGGAGGGATCAAGCGAGTTCTCAGGAGAGCTTGAGCGTATCTCGGAGGATCCTTATGGAGAAGGATGGATCGTCGTACTAGAGACGTTCAACATGAAGGAAGAGCTGAAGGGTCTTATGGATGCGCATGAGTACGTTGAGATGCTTAAGAAGGAGCAAAAATAGCTTCCTGATCCTCGCACCACCAGATCACTTAACTGAGATCGAGGAGGGTGTTGAGCTCATCAGAGGTCTGCTTCCAGTCGAGATGAAGGTCCTCGCTTACAAGATGAATTCGCTGGAGGAAAACTGTTACGAATGGGAAGGCTATGCTAGGATCGATGAAGGAGTCGCTAAAGTATTCTTATCATCGAAGGATCCACGAGAGATAGCCAAACTGCTCCTTCATGAGATTGGTCATCTTCTAGGTTTACCTCACTGTCGAGATCCTGGATGCGTTATGTGGGACTCACCTTTGGGAGAAGAGAGGAACCTAAGGATCTGTAGAGCATGTCGTGAGAAGTTTCTCTCCGCCATTGGGGAGGACTGAAAGTTTTTATCGCCTTATACCGCATGCTACTCGGTGTTCCTGTTGAAGTACATCAAAGACCCCATTCACGGATACATCAGGCTTAATGATCTGGAGCTGGCTTTGATCGAGACCAGAGCAGTTCAGAGACTTAGAAGAATAAGACAGTTAGCTGGATCCGAATACGTATACCCTGGAGCGATACATACGAGGTTCGAGCACTCGCTTGGAACTATGTTTGTGGCGGGGCTTATGGGAACGACCCTAGCTGAGAGGGCCGAAGAGGAAAGCAGTATCGTTCAGATCACAAGACTCCAGGGATTATTACACGATATAGGTCATGGTCCCTTCTCTCACGTCTTCGAGCCCGTGATGGAGGAGTTCTGTGGACTGACTCATGAGGATATGAGCAGAAAAATTATAGAGAAGTCCGAGATAGCGGACATACTCTCCTCACATGGATTTGATCCCAAAAACGTCGCTGACCTATCGGTAGGCCTCAAAGAGGGAGAGAAAGTCTTAAACAAGGTCATCAGATCCCCTTTCGATGCCGATAAACTGGACTTCACGAACAGAGATTCCTACCACACAGGCGCTGGGTATTATATAGACGTACACAGGATAGCCTACAATGTAGAGATTTTTGATGGGGAGCTCTGCCTGAACATCAAAGCTCTGCCTACGATGGAGTCCCTAGTTATCTCCAGACTGCTAGCATTCCGATCAATTTACTTCCATAGGACATCCAGAGCTGCGCAAGTCATGATGATAGAGGCCATGAGGAGGATCGCCAGGGATGTTCTTGAGATAGAGGAGACCGTGAAGGACGTGGACCGTTATCTGGATATGGATGACTTTACAGTTTGGTGTGCCTTGAAGAGGGATCCGAGGACACGACAGATATTAGAAGATCTAGCAAACAGAAGACTTCTCAAGGTGGCTTATGAAATGGTTTTTTACAGAAAAGAGGGAGAAATCGGCTTCCTAGATTCCAGAGCCATCCTCGGGAGACTACGAGAGGAGATCTCTGCTAGAGCGGATGTTGATCTGGGAGATATCTTCATAGATATCCCTCTGCTGAGAACAGTGCCTGTGGAAGGATTTGAGGAAACCATCACCTTCTTGGAGCCAGAAGGTAGAGGACGTGTGGCTCTCAAAGCTGAAGAGATCTCTCCGATAATCTCTCAGCTGAAGAGAACCCTCCTGAGCATAGTTAGAATTTACACAAGAAAAGAGCTCGTGAACCGTGTGGAGAAGGCGGCCAAGGAGGTGCTAAGTGGAGAGGAGAGGTTTTATCACAAGGTGTCCTATTGAGCTTCGTTGATCATCCTCTGATAAGGAAAGAAAGGTTAGAGTCCAGGGTCTATCAGCAGGTCATAGCCGCCAACGCCTCAAGAAAAAACACTCTGGTGGTGGTGCCCACTGGACTCGGAAAGACCTCAATAGCCATACTGGTGATAGCACATAGGCTCTACAAGAAGGGTGGAAAGGTTCTGTTTCTGGTCCCAACAAAGCCGCTCGCCGTTCAACATCACAGGAGGCTGAAGGAAGTTCTTAATATAGATGAAAACGAAGTAATTCTTTTAACTGGAGAAGTCTCTCCCAACAAGAGGATCTCTCTATGGCGGAAGGGAAGGGTTGTGGTTTCCACTCCTCAGGTTGTGCAGAACGACATCATCTCAGGTCGAATAACCCTTGAAAACTTCACGCTTATTGTGTTCGACGAGGCCCACAGGGCCGTGGGCTCCTATCCATATGTGTTCATAGCGGAGCACTACATGAGGACAGCAAGGTCTCCCCTGATACTAGGTCTGACGGCATCTCCGGGAAGCACCAAGGAATCAATACGTGAGGTTGTCAGGAACCTGTTCATAGAGGGGATAGAGTATAGGAGCAGAGATAGCCCAGACGTTCTACCGTACCTGGCTTCTCTAAGGGTTAAAGTCGTCAAAGTTCCCCTTAGTGAGAGGGAGCGTTCGGCTCTGGCCGTTCTAAAGGAGATCAAAAGAGACTTCATCAGGAAGGTCAACTCCTATGGAAGAGTTATAGTAGGAGAAAACTCAGGGTTGAGAAATCTAATCGAGACGCAGAGGGTCCTGTTATCGGAGAGAGCTCCAAGCGAGATTATCTCGCTCGTCACGGCACTTATAAAATTGGTTCATCTCATGGATGTGATAGAGAGCCAGGGACCGAGAACGGCTCTCAGATACATTTACAAACTTAAGAAGTCGCCTTCAAAGGCAAATAAGGTGATCTTAGAGGATGTAAGGTTCAGAAGGGTTGAGGAACTTCTCTCCATGGCATCCAGGGACCTTCCGAGGAAGGCCATCATTTTGATGGACCTCATCAAACGCCTAGTCGGAGAGGAGAAAAAACGTGTGATAGTCTTCTGTAATTACAGAAGCACTGTAACGGAGATATGCGATCTGCTCTCCAACATGGGAATAAGGGCCGGAGCCCTTTTGGGAAAAGGAGGGAGAAGAGAGAAGGGGGCTGTTACCCAGGAGGATCAAAAGCTCGTCATAGAGAGGTTTGTATTAGGAGATCTGGAGGTTTTGGTCTCCACCAGCGTGGGGGAGGAGGGGTTGGACCTGCCCGACGCAGATGCAGTGATACTATATGACGCCACCCCTTCGGGAATTAGACACATACAGAGAAAGGGAAGGGTGGGAAGGGTGCGTCCGGGTGTAGTGATTGCGCTCATATCGGAGGGGAGAGAACTTGGTTTCTACAGGATAGCCAAAAGGAGAGAATACTCTATGAGGAGAATGCTCGAAGAAGTGTTAACAGAGCTGTGCACTAAGGAATTAAGTCTTGAGAGTTCCTCGAAGGTTTTAAATCGGCCCAAGATCAGGGTTGCCATGGATTTCAGGGAGATAAGCAGTCCTGTAGCCAAAATACTTGCTTCGGATGATGAAATACTCCTTGAGACCTCCAAGCTAGACCTCGGCGATTACTCCGTGAGCAAGGACCTGCTTGTAGAGAGGAAAACCGTTTCGGACTTTGTGAACTCATTGGTGGATGGAAGGCTGTTTGAGCAGGCCATATCGATGAGAAACCTCTACAGACATCCGGTGATCATAGTTGAGGGGGAGGACTTCACCACCGAGAGAAATGTCTCTGAAGAGTCGCTCTATGGAGCTATAGCAGCCCTGATCGGAATGTCCATTGCCGTCCTCAGAACTCGGTCTCCAGAGGAAACTGCCAAGGTGATAAAAGCTCTGGCCAAGAGGGAGCAACTCGAGAAGAGAAAGGGTATTTCTTTAAAGAGGAGACCCTCCTCCTCTGAGGCCGAGGAGTTAATAAATGTGCTCACTTCGATACGCGGCGTGGGAGTCGAGATAGCCAAAGCTATACTCAGGAGGTTAGGGTCTTTGGAGAAAGTATTCACAGTGGACGAGAAAGAGCTTTTGGAGATCGAAGGCGTTGGCAAGGTCTTGGCTAGGAGGATAAGGGAGTTGGCTACCAGGAAGTATTCGGAGGATTATCTATGATCACCGAGAAGTATCTCTTCCTCGACGATGATTTAGAAAAGCTCTTCTCGAGCATGCTCATAGCTCTGAACAAGCTTAATAACCTCAAGGATCCCATTCTTTTGTCAACGAGCAGGGGGGAGAAGGTCAGAGGAAGGAGACAAATAGAGATCTCACTCAAGGATAAGGGAAAGCTTCTTGTCTTCGATTGGAAGCTTGCTAGAAAGTTTGTGTTGGCGTCATTAAGTAGAGGAGAGCTCGTCCCTTTGAAGTTCATTGTCGTGTTCAAGTATTACTATCTGAGAAGCTTTAGGAGGATTCACCTTAAGTACGACAGATACGAGATGTGTGTGGTCCCCGAAAAAAGAGGAATTTTGGTCTCAGTGAGAGCTATAAAAACCATGTACAGGACATCTCCTGAGATCTTAGTACAGATGATCAGGGAAGAGGTTTCCAGAGTTCTGGGGAAACATGTTCGCATCGAGCTACTTTAACCTTCTCCTATAGATCATATTCTCGACCTTTAGGAGAACGCCAGCAGCCGTGTTCATTCTCGTCAAAATGTCCAGATCCTCGTTCTCCGAAGGCTCGAGCTTGTCGCTTAGATGAGACAGATATCTTATGAGGTTGGCGCGAACATGTCTTAGGGCAAGCTCGATCCTTACCTCCTCGGCCTCCTCTTCAGAGGAGACTAACTTGACGGGAATGTTGCAGTAAACACAAATTATTTCGCCACTTGGTTTCTTGAACAAGGGAGTTCCACAGCGAGGGCAGGTGTCATGAAGCATCGTCCACCCTCTTTTAAGGGCAGATGACATTTTCCTAAATTTCTCTTCCTCATCTATTGTTTTAGATCCCATGGGGATCAAATTTATAGAAGCTTAGGGAGTATTTAACTTAGCCCCTTTCCTCGACATCCTTTGGGAGGTGATTTTTCTTGGCAAGAAAAAGTAAGTCCAAGAGAAAGAAGGAGTATGCCAAGTTGATACAGGAGGTTATTGCCAGGCTGGATCGCGTTTCTCAGAACAGAAACGTACCGAGAAATATAAGAAAAGCCACAACTGATGCCATAGATGTGCTCAGGGAAGAGAGCCTCTCCTATGGCGTCCGCTCAAGCAAGGCCATGTCCATATTAAATGAGATCATAAACGACATAAACATGCCTTTCCCAACCCGATCCGAACTCCTTTTGGTCGTGGGAATTCTTGAGAAGATCAAAGACTAATAGACGAGTTGGGAGTGCCGGGGGTGGGATTCGAACCCACGACCGCTCGGTCTTCAGCCGAGCGCTCTCCCCCTGAGCTACCCCGGCACAGATTCCTCATGGCCACACTAGATTAAAATGGACCGAGGGGGATTCGAACCCCCGACCTCCCGCATGCCAAGCGGGCGCGCTACCAGACTGCGCCACCGGCCCGATGAAGTCTTACGAGGAAGGGTATAAAAACCTATCACCGAGCGCTCACACAACCCTAACCCTCTTCCAAGATATCTTGTTGGCCCATTGGTATTTCCTCATTCTCCTGCTCCTTCCAAATCCACAGGCGGCGCAGTACTTCTTTCTAATGTTGTAAGAGTGACGTCCACACCTGCGACATCTTATATGGGTTTTTCCTCTGCTCCTACGACCCATGGAAGGGGTTCCCTTCGTCATAACTACTCACCTCTGTCGGGTGTTGATATCGCTACGACTACGTCTCCCCTTATAAGTACCCTCTTCCCAAGCCTCACAATCCTTCTATCCTCCAAGCCTCCACCAGATTTTGGCAGCACCAGCTCCTCTGCGTTATCAAGGACTAGGTTTAGGTGTCGGTCAAACGATTGTAGGATACCTCTAACCCAAGAGCCTGTTTTTAGGGAGACGAGAACGGTCTCCTTTATGTTCTTAGCGAGGTACTCTGCTGTGTCAGGCATACCGCAACACCATGAGTTTATCTAAAACCTATTCCCTTCAGATCTAAATAAAAACGTTTTTTCTAGAGGAGCTCACAAAGAAGCCCACTCAAAGGAGATCCTACTTCTGTGGAGAATCATTTAAATAGTGGGTCTAGACCCTAAGACCAGGGGTCTCCTAGTGGGATTTCTGAGGAAAATCTTCGGAGGAAAGGAGAGAAGGGAGGAATTAGAGGAGGAGCTTCCTGAGCCGGGGGATTACTTTTCCGGAGAACCTGCTGCGGTGAACTTGGAGAAAGCTATCGCCATCAAGCCAATGGTGCTGCATAGCGCCGAGGACATAGAGCTTGTTTTAAATGAAATAAATAATGGAAATATAGTTCTATTAAAATATGATGATCTGATATTTGAAAATAAGGAGAGGGTCAGGAGTGTCATAGAGAGGCTCAAGGAGAGGATACTCGAGGCAGGAGGAGATCTCGTACTCATAAAGTATGACAGGGCGCCACCCATATTGATAGTTCCCCGCTTCGTGGAGATATGGAGAAGGCCGGAGAAGTAGGAACTTGTCCGGGAGATGTATTAGCGTAGGAGGCTCACACAAGTCTGAGCTTCTCTCCAACGGAGGGAGCCATGACAGCGGTCCCTCTACCCAGCATCTTAGATAAAAGTGGTTTGAAGGATCTTATTTTCTCTGACTCCCCATGGACGAGGATTATTCTCGTTGGTCTGGGAGAGATCTTGGATGCATATGTTAGGAGTTGAACCTTGTCGGCGTGAGCAGAAAAACCCTCAACCACGTGGACCGAGGCCTTAACCTCTATAGCACTGAGAGACCCATTACCGTCTGGAATTCGCACTACTTTGGCTCCGTTCTTAAGCAATCTTCCGAGAGTTCCTTTAGCCTGATAGCTGACCAGAACTATCGAGTTCTTCTTGTCAGGGGCCATCTTTTTGAAGTATTCCACACTGGGCCCGCCGTTAAGCATTCCTGAAGGTGCTATTATCACGCTGGGCCCTCCTTCTATGACAGAATCTCTCTCCTCTACTCCTTTAAGCATGGAGAAGTGCTCGTCCGTGAAGGGATCCACATCCTCCTTGAACACCTTGCTCTTTATGTAATCTGATAGGTAGTTCGGGTAAGCGGAGTGTATTGCTGTGGAGTCGTAGATCATCCCATCTATGTAGACAGGGATGTCCGGCAACTCCTTCTTAGAGAAGGCCTCCACGAGGGCTAGCATGATTTCCTGACCTCTTCCCACAGATAAGGCTGGTATGAGGACTTTCCCGCCGATCTCCACCGTATTCTTTATTATGTTCACCAGAGACCTCTCCGCCTCCCATAGAGGAGGAAGAACGTCCTCTTCACCACCGTACGTGGTCTCCATTATCATAGTTTCGACTTTGGGAAATGTAGAGGCTGCCTTATTCAAAAGTTTTGTATCTCTGAACCTGAAGTCCCCCGTGTAGAGGATATTATGCCTCATGCTCCTGACGTTCAGATGAATCAGAGCGGATCCCAGAATGTGGCCGGCATTGTATAGGGTCAGCTTCATATCCGGCGATATATCGACCGTCTCCTCGTAATCTAAGGTGACTATGTGATTGAGCATTTCATTCACATCCGACTTGGAGAAGAAGGAAGTGATCCCCGTCCTCTCACACAACTTAAGATAGTCGAGCAGCAGGAGAATTATCAGGTCCCTTGTAGGTTTGGTTGTGTAGACAGGTCCTCTGTACCCATATTTGAAGAGAAGAGGAAGAGCTCCCGCGTGATCTAGATGAGCGTGCGATATGACTACTGCGTCCAGTTCATCTAGAGTGAATTCAGGAAGGTCAAATCGAGGAAAGGGCTCCTCCCCCCCGACGCTTATGCCAGCATCAAGAAGCACAGAGCCTTCCCTTGCGGTCACCAATATAGCGCTTCGACCGACCTCCCTTGCTCCCCCCAGGAAACTCAAGTACAGTCCTCTGTTCAACCCGATAGGTTCCCTGTAGATCCTTCTGGCCATCATCCTGAGATTTTTCTTCCGTTTCCTGGCGCCTTCGATTATAAATTTGTAGATCTCATTGAGAAGCTCGGATCTTATTGTTGGAGCACGTAAGATTACAGGCCTCCATCCAGTCCTCTTGAGGATCTCATTTATGCAGGCCCCTCCTCTACCCACGACATACCCTGTCCTTTTAGCTATTATGTAAGCTTCTCTAGTTTCTTTGACCAAGTTTATGCTTGAGATCTCTGCTTTATCCGGTATCACAGATCTTATCGCCTTTATGGCCTCATCCTCTAGGGTCATGGGTTTATCTGCCATTATTATGATCTTCTTTCTGAGAGCCTTCGCTACTTCGGCAATAGCCCCGCTGTCCAAGAACTCGGCAGGGTTTCTTACGTAAACAACGACGAATGGTCCCTCAAAATCTATCTTGCTTATCTTCCCTATTTTGGAGAGATGCTCGCGGACCTTCTTTTTGAGGTCCTCGAAGTTTTCCATATCTCTCAAAACTCTCGATTACCTCCTCTCAATTTTTTGATAACCTCATTCACCTCTTCCGCAGTGAGGAAGTGAACTCCATCGCTGTCAACCACAGTCAGATCTATGCCATCGCCGGTGGCGGAGTCCCTAGATAAAGCCGCTAACATCGCATTTATCACCAAGAGTTTAGCGTTCTCAATACTCATCTTAGGTGAGTAACCCTCCTCCACCACAGATATGGCTATTGGGGAACCGGATCCGGTAGCGAGATAGTCCTCCTCCGTCAAAGTCCCAAGAAAGTCCACGTTAAACAGATGAAAGCCCATGTCATCGAGACCGCCGACTATTAGGTGAGCTAGCATCAGGGGTCGATAGGACCTGAGCAGGATTGCCAGGTATCTGGCCAGTGAGCCTATCCTCAGAGATTTTCCCTCTTCATAGAAATGAAGATCTGAGATCATTCTTAGCATATTGGTCAGGTACTGGCCATCTGCCACCATTCCAGATATTGTGGCCACGGCATGATCAGATATCTTTATTGTCTTATTTGCTCTCTTGCTTGCCACAAAAGTTTCCACTGAGGCTCTCTTGTCCGATGCTATTATGACGCCCTCCTCAAACTTCACGCCCACAGTCGTGGTGCCCTTTAGGACCTTATCCATAAAGCTCGAGCGATCTGGTAGATTATGCATCTGCATAAGAAGAACACCTTCCTCCTGAAGAGAGGAGCAAATCAGATCTCGACAACTGGAATGAAACTCCTCCTTGACCTCCAATAAGGAGGTCGAGCAAATATAAAAACATAGACATCTCATGATATTAGGTTCTCTGAGGTGCGAGTGATGGAGGGAAGGATTGTTCTAGTGCCTAAATACTTGGCGAGAATTGGAGAAAAGTTTCAATTCTTGGAATACTCGGACAGATGTTTTGAATGTAAGTATAGAGCAGCTTGCATTGAGGGCTTAATCCCAGGGCGTGTTTATATTATTAAGGGGATAAAGGATAAGGAACTAGAGTGCCCGATCCATGGACCGATGGTTCCTGCTAGAGTTTTTGTGAGCGATGTGGAGGTCGCTATCCCCGCCAAAATCGCCGTTAAAGGGGCAACGATCATATACAATAGGCCTTGGAGATGCGGTTCCCTGACATGTAAGTACTACCCAGTCTGCTTTCCCATCGGAGTGATCCCTGGAGATAAGATAAGGATAGAGGAGTTTCTAGGGGAGATCCCTTCCTGTGAACACTTTAGCGAAAAAAGAGTTTCTTGTAGAGTTAGGGTTAAGGAAACCTGAGTTTCGTGCCTCAAGGTCCTTCTGGTATTTCGTATTCCTCTATAAACAGAACGTTTTTTATGTCCTTCATCTTCTTCATCAGATCGGAGATCACTCTAAGTTTCCTGGAGAAGGCATCTCTCTTCGTGTAGGCCACGGGTGGAATCTTTATCCTCACGGACCCGCCAAGAACCTCCACATCCACTTCTGAGTCGAGAGATATCTCGAATCGGCTTATCACGAGAGACCTTATCAGATCTTCCCTTGTTCTGGGCTTGTTTAGTATCTCAACCTCCACCTTCAGTTTCCTGCCAGCCATTGGATGATTGAAGTCTATTCTAACCCTCCCCCCATCAACAGATATAACTTTGCCTATCTCCCCGTTTATCTTCACATAATCTCCTTTTTTGATATCTCTTATGCCATCTCTCTCCAATCTTTTCACTGAAAACACCTTTATCTTCTTGGAATCGTGTTTTCCAAAGGTTTCCTCGGGATCCAGTTCTAAGATAGTTCTATCGCCCTCCTTTGAACTTCTGACGAAGTCTTCAACCTTCTTGAAGACTGCACCCTCCCCAGGTATCACCAAAATCGGAAGATAGAGACGACTATCTTCGGAGTACTTTCCTTCCTCCTTAGCGATTTTCTCCACAGTGGTGTCCAATAGCTCTCCCGTTTCAGCATCCCTTATTGTTAGATTTATCCAAGCCATTTCGTCGCAGCCGACGTCAAATGGTCCAGCACCCAGAATCATCACCCTCCAGAGGCCGAAGTGTTGAGTGTTTTTTAACCTTTAACGACCCCTATGGGTGTCATCCTGACCACGAGCTTAGCTATACCGGCTCTGTGCGTGGAGAGGGCTACCTCGTCCACGTTCTTGTAGGCTCCAGGAGCTTCCTCAGCGGCTACAGCAAACGACGCAGGTTTTACTATTATGCCCTTTCTCTCCAGAGAAGCTACTATTTCAGTGCCCCTGAACATTCTCTTCGCTTTTGCTCGACTCATGACTCTCCCCGCTCCATGGGCGCTGGATCCGAAGGTTTCCTTCATAGACCTCTCTGTTCCCACCATAACGTAGGAAGCAGTTCCCTCAGACCCAGGTATCAGGACGGGTTGGCCTACATCACGATAGTCCTGCGGGATGTCAGGATGTCCGGGAGGAAATGCTCTAGTAGCTCCTTTCCTGTGAACAAACACTTTAACTTTTTTACCATCGACCTCGTGGGTCTCCACTTTAGCTATGTTGTGGGCCACATCATATACAAGCTGCATCCAAAGATCTTCTGGTGTCCTCTTAAACACCTGAGCGAAGGATTCCCTGACCCACTGCGTTATTATCTGCCTGTTGGCCCAAGCATAGTTCGCAGCGCCCATCATCGCCTTGAAGTATCTATCAGCCAGATCTGACCCTGAATAAGCGAATATGAGCTGCCTATCCACGAGCTTCATCCTAAGCTGATTTATGTTCCTCATCATCACATCTAAGTAGTCTGAGGCTACTTGATGTCCGAAACCTCTGCTTCCTGTGTGTATCATCACAGTTATCTGGCCCTCCTGTGTGATACCCAAGCTTCTCGCAGCCTCCTCATCGTATATATTATCGACCCGTTGAACCTCCAGGAAGTGGTTTCCACTACCCAATGTCCCCAGCTGAGGTGCTCCTCTCGACTTGGCTTTATTGCTTATGTATGAGGGATCGGCACCCTCCATGCTTCCATTTTCCTCACAGTGGCTCAGATCCTCCCTCCAGCCATATCCCTGCTCAACAGCCCATCTGGCTCCCTCAACTATCACTTCATCCAGCTGTTGGAAGGATAGCTTCAGACGTCCCCTGCTTCCTAACCCTGATGGAATGTTTCCGAAGAGAGTGTTCACTAAGTCTTTTAGCACCGGACGAACTTCTCTCTCTGAAAGATCAGTTCTTATCAGTCTAACTCCGCAGTTTATATCAAAACCTACTCCTCCGGGGCTTATTATTCCCTCATAGTAGTCGAAGGCTGCGACACCTCCTATCGGAAAACCGTACCCTGTGTGTATATCGGGCATCGCTATCGCGTATTTGTATATTCCTGGAAGCGTGGCAACGTTGGCGAGCTGCTCTATCGAGCCCCTCTCTATCATTGAGAGAAGCTTCTCAGAAGCTATAACCACGCCAGGAACTCTCATTCCAGGCTTGTAATCCTGAGGAAGCACCCATCTTACATCATCGATTCTCTTCAGGAGGTTCATGATGCTCATAGCTCTATCCTATGAGGTGTCCGTCCACCACTCTTTAAATTTGCCATCGACATAACATATATGCAGGGTTCCTTGAGGGCCAAGATTGGTCAGCATTTCCTCAGATCTCGTAAACATATATCGATCATATGTGATGCAGCGGATATTCGCAGCCGAGACGTGGTCGCCGACCTAGGGGCGGGGAGGGGAGCTATTTCCAAAGAGCTTCTAAAAAGGAATCCCAAATCCCTGTATGTTGTAGAAATTGATGAGTGTTTGTGTCGCTCTTTACAGAAGAAGCTACAGCACGAAAACGTTGTGATCCTATGCAGGAATCTGCTCGAGGTACTTCCGTCCGATGAGTTCGATAAGATAGTGTCTTCTCCTCCTTACTACATCTCAAGCAAACTTATTGAGAGACTCGCCATGTCCAGGTTTAAGAGGGCCGTGCTCGTCCTGCAGAGCGAGTATGTAGGTAAAATGCTTGCCAAACCAGGAACCCGTAAGTATGGATGGCTCTCTGCGATCTCCCAAGCGTGCTTTCGGATCGAAGTCATCTCTTTTGTGCCCAAGGAGTGTTTTGATCCACCTCCCAGGGTGGACTCCCTTGTGATTTCCTTAGCTCAGAAGAGACGTGCTTCTCAGAGGTTCATAAGGCTCGTCAGATCGGCCTTCCTCTCCAGAAGAAGGAAAGTAAAGAACTCATCCCTAGCAAAAATAGTCAAGGAAACTCAACTCAGGGAAAAGAGAGTTTTTGAGTTAACTCCTGAGGATTTCGTTGTGATTCTGAGGGATAACTCTTGAGAAAGACGGTGTTTCATGGAATCCGGCTGATCATTCCGGAAACCGTGTATGAACCAGCAGAGGACACGAAACTCATACTGGAGGCGTTGGAAGAGCTATCTCCTGAAGGTAAGTTGGCTGCAGATGTAGGATGTGGATCCGGGATCTTGAGCATCTACCTTGCCAGATCTTTTGAGAGGGTCATCGGGATGGATGTTAATCCTGACGCTCTGTCAGCTCTCCGCGAGAACGCATCCCTAAACGAAGTAAGTGATAAGATCTTGATGGTCTGCTCTGATGTCATCTCGCCGTTGCGAGTTAAACTCGATCTAGCGGTGTTCAACCCTCCATATCTCCCAGAGTCTCCCCGAAAAGAGGATCTGTTGACCTATTCATGGTGCGGTGGGCGCCGGGGGAGAGAGGTCTTGGATAGGTTCCTGCTCCAGGTCAGGGATGCCGTCCGAGATGGAGGCCACGTGATCTTTCTGCAGACAGAGAGAAACGGTGTTCCTGAAACCGAGACGTTGCTTTCATCCCTGGGATTTAGGGGGCAGATATTGAAGGAGAGAAAGCTCTGCTTCGACAGACTGCTGGTCTGGATGGCCCAGAAAATCTGATTATATAAAATACAAATTTTTAGCTTTGTAGGGGTGAGTAGCCTCAGATGATACATGCCCCCGAGAGACCTGATGACTATCGATGATCTCGCCCTTGAGGGGAAGAAGGTGTTTCTGAGGGTTGATTTCAATGTACCTGTTGATAAGGAGGGAAGAATCTCCGACCCGGCGAAGATAAAGGATGCTGTGCCCACTGTAAGAGAGCTGTTGGATAAGGGAGCATCTCTTGTTATAGGAACTCATCAGGGTAGACCAGGAAGTTATGATTTTCTTTCAACAGAGCAGCATGCTCATTATCTCTCAGAGTTTCTCGGAATGGAGGTAGAGCACGTAGACGAAGTCCTATCGAAGAGAGTTCAGGAGAGGGTCAAGTCACTTAGACCGGGAGAGGTGATCATGTTGGAGAATCTCAGATTCGCTGCTGAAGAGAATATAGAACTTCCATTATCAAAGCTTCTTAAAACCAACCTCGTGAGGAGGCTCTCTCCGCTTTTTGATGCCTACGTCAACGACGCTTTCCAAACAGCTCATCGGGGACATCCCTCGCTGGTGGCCTTCCCATATCTGATGCCCTCCGCAGCTGGAAGGCTCATGGAGCGCATGGTCAGGGAAATGGCCGAGATCGACTCCATACCAGGGAGGAGAACTTTTTTGTTGGGCGGATCCAAGGTCGAGGACAAGCTTAAGGTTGCAATTCATTCTCTCAAGAATCACAGAGCGGAAACCATCCTGACTGGAGGATTGGTGGGGGCTCTTCTGGCCTACGCTGCAGGAAACAAGATAGGGATAACGCTTGATTACATGAAGGACCTCGATATCCTCGTGCCAGCAGCCAAGGAGGTGTTGGGGGAGTTCAGGGAGAGAATATATTATCCTGTGGATTTTATCGTTGTGAGAAACAGGAACAGGAGAGTAGTGCCTGTTTATGGTGTACCGGATGATGCTGAGATAGTTGATATAGGGCCAGGAACTCTCGAGATCTACAAAGAGAAGTTAGAAGAGTCCGATCTCGTCGTAGCAAATGGACCCATGGGTGTCTTTGAAGATCCAGAGTTCAGAAGGGGAACTGTAGAGCTTATAAAGATTGCTGAACGCTCATCCGGCGAATTTGTCTTCTGTGGGGGGCATCTAAGCTCTGCTGCAAAAGCTCTTGGTCTAGAAAGGAGTAGTAGGGTTTACACAGCTGGAGGAGCGATACTATACAGCTTGGCGGGACTCCCTCTTCCCGCCATAAAAGCCCTGAGGGAGGGGCAGAGGCATGCCCATCATTAAGGTCGGAGTAGTCGGTTTCGGAACCATAGGGAGCAGGGTTGCTGACGCCGTCCTCCGGCAACCTGACATGAAGCTCGTCGGCGTGGCCAAGGTCACTCCTGATTACAAGGCCAAGCTCGCCCTCGAAAGAGAGATAAATGTCTTCGTACCCGAGAGTTCTATGGATAGATGGGAAGAGCTCGGCCTGAAGATATCAGGTACAGTGGAGGACCTGATAGACTCCTCGGACATAGTGATCGACGCCACTCCCGGAGGAGTTGGATTAAAGAACCTCGAGCTATACAAAAAGGCGGGCAGAAAGGCTATACTTCAAGGAGGAGAAAGGGGAGAAGCCGTCGAGGCCACGATTGTGCCCCAGGTCAACTACCATGAGGCGCGGGGTAAGATGGTGGTCAGGGTCCCCTCCTGCAACACCACCGGATTGGTGAGATGTATCTGGGGATTGAGACGAGAGGTTGGAGTTGAGAGAGTCTTCGCGTTCTTGGTCAGAAGATCTGCTGATCCAGCTGATAAGAAAGGCGGCCCCTTGGACTCCATGGAGCTCAATCCCGTAAGACCACCATCCCATCACGGAGAGGATGTCAGGACTGTTCTCAGAGATTTAAGCATCTTCACCACTGCTGTAAAGACCCCGGTTACCCATGCCCACGTGCACATGTTGCTTATCAAGCTGAGCAAAGCGATCCCCAGGAGGGATGTGGTGGATATCCTGGCAGAGGAAAGAAGAGTGCTTTTGGTTCCCGAGAGTCTCGGAATGAGGCGTACATCCGACGTCTTTGAGTTGAGCAGGCATCTTAAAAGGCCTTTCAACAACATATACGAGAACATTGTGTGGTTGGACTCCATACACTGTGATGAGGGATGGGTCTATCTCGCTCAAGCGATCCACCAGGAGGCCATAGTTGTCCCAGAGAACGTGGATGTGATTAGAGCCATGTGCACCGATGTGGATGCGGAAAGCTCCATGAACACCACAGACATCAGACTTGGCATCAGAAAGGGCATACTGTGAAGAAGGGTGAATTTCTCTTGGGGCTCGTTTTCACGCCATTAGGGATAAGAGGTGTCTTCGGAAGGGACCTTACGACATTAGATGTGCTCATGATAACAAACTCGTTTGGGAGATTGCTTGGAGAAGGATCGACGGTGGTTCTCGGAATGGATACAAGAAGTAGTAGCCCTCTCGTCTCGAAAGCTGTTTCAGCGGGGTTGTTATCTGCTGGTGTAGATGTCATCGACATAGGAGTTGCTCCCACTCCGACTATAGAGTGGGCGGTGGATTTTCTCAATGCCGATGGCGGAGTTGTGGTTTCTGCCTCCCACAATCCACCTGAGTGGAATGCTTTGAAGCTTCTTGGAGAGAGAGGAATTTTGATAGACCCCAAAGATTCTGAGACCATTAGAGAGGACTATCTGGGTAGGAAGTTTGACAGCGTCCCTTGGGATAAAGTAGGAAACGAGATGGAGGCCGATGTCGTAGAGGATTACATAGCAGCTATCTTATCATTGGTGGACGTTGACTCCGTGAGAGAGGCTGGGCTCAAGGTCGTATTAGATCCTAACGGAGGAGCTGGCTCGATCGTGACTCCTTACCTCCTCAGGGAGATGGGAGTCGAGTTGACCACCCTGAACTCCGTCCCTGGAATTTTCTGCAGGGAACTGGAGCCTCGACCAGAGGTGTTAAAGAATCTGGTCAGCTTGGTCAGGGCCGTAGATGCAGATGTGGGATTCGCGCATGACACCGATGCCGATAGGCTTGCTATAGTCACTGAGAGGGGAGAGGCTGTGGCGGAGGATGTGACCTTAGCCCTGGTCGTGGAGAAGGTTTTAAAGGAGAGGAGAGGGGGTACTCTCGTTGTCAACATAGCTTCCTCAAGGATTTTCGATGACCTAGCGGAAAGATACGGAGGGAAGGTTGTTCGTGTTCCTGTCGGAGAGGTGTACGTTGCTAGGAAGATGCTGGAGCTGTCCGCTGATGTAGGAGGGGAAGGCAGCTGTGGCGGAGTTATTTATCCAGCACTTCACTATGGAAGAGATGGTCCTCTAGCAGCTGCTATGATATTGGAGCGGCTCGCTAAGGAGGGAAGAAAATTAAGCGAGCTCGTAGCAGATCTTCCTCAGTATGCTACTGTGAGAGGGAGTGTTTCTGGAGAGGTGAACTGGAATGCCCTGAGGGAGGAGATCCTCAAGATATCCAAGGAGAGAAGTATAGTAGGGATCAGTGAGTTGGATGGAGTTCGGATCGACTCTGAGGACTTCTGGGTGCTGGTCAGACCTTCTCGTACAGAGCATAAGGTAAGGATAGTCGTTGAAGCGAAAGAGAGGAGAAAGGCTGAGAGATTGTTTAATGAATTTGTGAGAATCGTCAGGGACCATGTCTCATAGCTTCCCTCACTTTTTCCATCTTCAACTGCAATCTCTTCCAGGTAGACCACATAAGGACGTAGGATATCAGGATATATGGCATGTAAAGGAGGAGGTTCTCCACAGGCGTCTTGGCCACAGGAGAGAACATGCCGGCGAGAGGTATGCCCACGCCGGCCACCAGAATTCCTCTTTTGAAATAACGAATAATTTCCCCCAGGTATTCAGATAACATCATCCTCTTGGCCTGCGATTCGCAGAAGAAAAACAGCGCCAGCGCCGCGGTCATTGTGAGAAAGGTGCCCAATGGATACTTCTCGTAGGGAATGTTTACAAAGGATATCCTGAGGGAGGAGATCACGAGAAAAACAGCCGGTATGAGAGCGATTCCCCCCATCAGCTTCTCCATCTCAGATAAGCTTTCAACGATCCCGTCCTCACCAGCCGTGTGAAACACCCAGAGGGTTACCTGCGGACCAGTTTAAAAGTATCCTCAGGGTTTCGGAGGTTGAAGATAAAGAGCATACATCACAACGAATTTTCTAATTTACATAAATCTGTCTTCAGCTCATCGACCAAGCATGATCCCCCGAAGGGAAGTTTTATATTTCCCCCGGCTCAAAGAACTGACGGCAGGTCGATAGTTTAAAAAGGTGATCAGGCTACGTGATTTGGTGAGGTGTTTCGGATGGCTGAAAAGGAACATGTAAACCTTATATTCGTTGGTCACGTGGACCATGGAAAGTCCACCGCTATAGGAAGGCTTCTGCTGGACCTTAACTTGATTAAGGACCTCCCCCCTGAGGAAGTCGCTGGTGATGCCAGGTTAGCGTGGGTGGTCGACAGACTCAAGGAGGAGAGAGAAAGAGGAATGACAATAGACCTAGCTCACACCAAGATAGAGACCCCACACAAGATGATAACCATAATAGACGCTCCAGGACATCGAGACTTCGTTAAGAACATGATAACCGGGGCCAGCCAGGCCGATGCGGCCATATTGGTGGTGAGTGCTAAGAAGGGAGAAGGTGTGCAGGCCCAGACCATAGAGCACACCTTCCTGCTTAAGACCCTAGGAGTCAATCAGCTGGCCGTTGCTATAAACAAGCTGGACGATCAGACAGTCAACTACAGCAGAGATAGGTACGAGGAGATAAAGGCCAAGGTCTCTGAACTCCTCAAGAAGGTGGGATATGACGTATCAAAAATACATTTTATACCGATAAGCGCTTGGAATGGGGATAACATCGTGAAGAAGAGCGATAGGACCCCCTGGTACAATGGACCTACCCTCTACGAGGTTCTTGACACGTTCTCGGCTCCTCCAAAACCTGTAGATAAACCACTAAGGATACCGGTCCAGGACGTCTTCAGCATAAGAGGAGTCGGCACAGTGGTGGTTGGGAGAGTGGAGACAGGGGTCATAAAGCCCGGGGACAAGATCATAATAGAGCCTCTGCATAAGACCGCTGAGGTCAAGAGCATTGAGATGCACCACCAGCCCCTCCCGAAGGCGGAACCGGGAGACAACATAGGAATAAACATAAAGGGTATAGAGAGAAGTGAGATAAGGAGAGGGGACGTTTTGGGACATGTCAACAATCCACCGACCGTGGTGAGTGAGTTCACTGCGCAGATAGTCGTCCTACAGCATCCCACAGCCATAGCTCCTGGATACACCCCGGTAATACATGCCCACACTGGACATATGGCCTGTAAGATGATCTCTATAGAGAAGAAGATCGATCCAAGAACGGGACAGGTGATAGAGGAAAATCCATCCTTCATAAAGAGAGGGGAGGCGGCTGTAGTGAAGTTCAAGCCCCTAAAGCCCTTTGTAATTGAGAAATATAAGGACTTTCCTGCCCTGGGGAGGTTCGCTGTCAGAGACATGGGCATAACGATAGCTGCTGGAATAGTGCTGGACGTAGTGCCCATTGAGAGGAAGAAGTGAGATTGCTCCTTCTCTCATTTTTATCAAAGGGGGGTTAACTTGGAGACATTAAGAATAGAGCTTGTCGGTACAAACCACAAAAGCCTTGACGAGGTTTCGAGTAGGTTCAAGGAGGTAGCCGAGAAGATGGGGGTCAGACTCAAGGGACCGATACCTCTACCGACCAAGAGGTTGAGGATAGTCACCCTGAAGAATCCCTCAGGGGAGGGCACAAACACTTATCACAAGTTCGAACTCAGGATCCACAAAAGGATAATAGATGTGCCAAACCCGGATAACAGGTTTATAAGGAGGATAATGGAAATCCCTCTTCCGGAGGACGTTAGGATAAGCATAATAATGCTCACGTCGACGAGATGAGAGACTTCCTTGTCTTCGAAAGCTGGCCCTTGCCAAAAATCGAGCCGATTTTTAGCGCTCTTTTAGCCGAAAAGAGTAAGAATACGAATTATTTTTGGCTTAGGATATAGCGCCGGGGGTGGGATTTGAACCCACGCGGCCCATCGGGCCACCGGCTCTCAAGGCCGGCGCCTTGGTCCTGGCTAGGCTACCCCGGCCTCCTGTCATTAGGAGGATTCCCTGCTATGTAAAGTTGGAATGATGAAATTTCACTAGTTACTGAAAGGGAAATATGAAGAGGAAACATTCGAAAAGTCGATCACTTCAATGGAAGGAACTTGCTGGACCTGGTAGCCCCCTTGCCAGGACTACTGTGCCTCACGATCTTATTGGTCATGGCGAACTCGCCTAGATAGTGACCTATCATCTCAGGGGTTACAGTGACCTCCACGAACTCCTTGCCGTTGTGAACTGCCATCTTCATTCCTACCATCTCAGGGAGAATGAGCATATCCCTCCTATGAGTTCTTATCACTTTGTTCATGCCAAGTTTTCTGTACTTCCTGATTTTCTCTAGTATTTTTTTGTTTTCAGGGGAAAGGCCACGATTAAGTGTTCTTCTTGCCCTAGCATTAAGGATTTTAGCTAACTCACTAAGAGACATTTGCTGCAACTCCTCCAGCGTGTAACCTCTGAGCCGGAACTCCTTAGTTGACACTTTCGACCTCCAGAGAGAATGACCGCCTGAAGGACTACTTAAACGTTATCATTTAGGATCTTTATATAAATTTGTAAGAAGACATGTTGAAATCAGTGGATGGAATTGCTGTGGTCAGGTAGGCTTAAGCCAAGGATCCTCCCTGAGATGTTTTCCAGAGATAGAAGCATTTAAATATTTCAAAACTACATCCTTTTGTACTTAAGAACAGCGAGCGTGAGGTCGCCGCCTGCGGCCGATGGGCGCCGCTCCAATCCCTGCGGGGAATGACCCGGATGGGAGCCCCATGCCGTTGGGCTTGACAGCCGTCCATGGCCACATAACCCTGACCCGAGGACGAGGTGGGCTCCCTAAGGAGGTTCCATCGAGGTCCTGCTGCAGCACAACACGCTATCTGAGCGGAATGAGGCGGCGGGGACAAACGGTAACCCAAAGTCCAGAGCTAGGGGCAGAAGCACATCTATCAGTCTTACTTGGATGGAGTAAAAAGAAATTGGAGCTAGAAGAATTGTGAGGGATGCTTAGAGAGCTGCAAAGCTGTGGTCTCAGCCATTCTCCTGGCATTCACGTGGTATCACTGTTATCGCCTCGTAAGGCACGGTGGAATTGGGGACAAGAGGAGATCTTAATCCCAGGACGAACGCAACATCTGGAAACCCCGATCTTCCAGCGGCGTAGTATATGAACTCGGTCTTCTCAAAGATCCTCTTGCATAGGGCCAATCCGGCAGCCATGGTTCCATACCTATCGCTTCCTGCTACCACTACGACATCTGATCCCCAAGGTCTGCCGTTCGCGTACTCCACAGCCCCAACTCCTGATCCTATCTTGAGTATCAGGGACCTGTCAATGGTGTAGTTGGAGACTCCCCACATGGTCGCCAACCTGAGGACGTCGTTCAGATCATAGGACTTTCCTTCACACCTCAGGCCATCTCTTTCTATGGTAGTGTTCAGGTACCCCTTAGCCTGAAGGTAGTTGACGAGTTCGTTGACCCTCGGTCCTCCTATAAGTATGAGCGTCTTCCCCTGAAGCTCGGGGGATAGCTCTCCATTGACGAACACCTGCCTGTCGGTATATATCGGAACGACCTTGGAGAACACAGTTCCCGGACTTTTGATCCTGAGAACATCCCTGCCGCCGAGGTACATATACTGAGGCATGGCCACCCTTAGAACCTTCATCCTCCCGGAGTGATCACAGTTGACAATGTGATCGGTCTTCGCGCACACGTTTAGGAGTGCGTACGCCTTCCCATTGAAGATCTTAACCTCACCACGCGACCAGCTTCGGTTACCCTCGAACAGGACGATATAATCTCCCTCAACCCTATATCCCGTGACGTTCTCCCAGGAGTTGGGCAGGTAGTAAGTGTAGTTGTTTCTATTTGAGCTGAACATCAAAGCTCGGCCGCTCTCTGGCAGCTCAGCGTTAAACAGAGCACTGGAACCCTTTTTCCAGAAATTATATCCCTCTGGGGGTATCAGGAGAGAGGTGAGCCTGACCTTAATCTCACCCACTGAGACGTTGAAGTCCTCCTTCTCTATGTTGAAAGCCACCAGGCCAGAGAGCCCATCTCCTTTTATTATGGGTCTCCTGACCACTATAATGCTCCCGGAGATGGGAAACTGGAACCCCCATGCCATAGTTCCTGGGGTTATCCGAGCAGCGGCGTATATCCAACCTTCTCTCCTCACCAACAGGTTGAGCTCGTAATCACTCGAACTTCTTATGATGACCCTCTGAGCTGATATATTGTACCTGATCCAGGGCAGGTAGTAAGTGGTTCCGTTCCTCAGCTCCAACCAATCCGTCTTGAAGACAAGCCTCCCGTTCTCCACAATCATGTCTCCTTTCGGCTTAATTCTCTTTCCTACCAGATAGATGAACTCCTCAGACACTTCAGTCTGTGGGATGATCACACGATCGCCCAACTGATACTCCTCTCCAACTACATGGTTTCCCTGGATGAGCTCCACTCTATTTCTAGAAAACACTGGCTTAAAGACATCCCCGAACCTTGGGCAGTAGTAAGGATTAGTCGGAAGCTTGGTCAGATTCACGCCCTCAAGATTCTCTATGCTCTTCGCTATCATGACCGCTGTGTAGAGGTCGGTATAGCTGGCATTCGATCCTATGACTATCACCACATCCGGGGATCCATCAGAATCCCAGTCCACCGACCCGTTTCTGATGAAAGTTTCGGGAAGGCTTGACAGAGGGGGATGGGCGCTCAAAGCTGCAACGCTCAGGATCAGCATCATGAACAGCAGAAGAATAACTAAGGCAACCCTCATCTCTTCCCAGTCCCCAATCCCTTTACAAAATATAAAAAGGGAGTCATCCCCCAGGGCATGGTCCAATCGATGATCAGCGAATCATCTCCTCTATCCTCGACAGAAATCGCTCCCGGTCCACTATAAACCTCTCATGGAAGCCCTCGCCGATCTTCTTTCCATTCCAGTAGGCTTCGACCCTAAATCTGAGCCTCCTACCGCTAACCTCGATAAGCTCAGATATAACCTCTATCTCTGCCCCGAGAGGGGCAGCTTTCAGATGATTGATCTCAACTCTGGTTCCCACTGTAGTTTCTCCACTCTCAAGCTTATCCTCAACGCTCCTTCTGCAGGTCTCCTCCATGAAAGCTATCATCGAGGGAGTGGACAAAACGCTCACATCACCGCTGCCGAGAAAGCTGGCGGTGTGTTCTCTCCCAACCCTGAAGGTCTTCTTGTTCCTGATACCTAGCTTCAACATGAGCACCACCTCGAAATCATCTTGAATACTGAAAAGAAAAATTTTGGTGATATCAGAACCGACCTTCTATCACCCTATAGATGGGATGCCTTCTCTTGCTCTCCTCCAGGATCTGGATCATTAGGGCAACTAAACAAACGATAAATGCTACAATCTCCGTCCAAATCCCATACTCCAGGTGCCATCTTATCCAGATCGGTAAACTTGAGCTCATGTTTATTATCCTCTCCATGCGAAGTGGAAGGTCCATGACGAGGGTTCCCATCACAAAGAAAATCAGGGAGGCAGCTACACATCCCAAAGCGGATCCTAGCCTAACCTTGCTGCCTATTATGCCCCCCCATACAATAAGCAATAGTCCTGTGAAGTGGAGCAACGCTGCCAAGAGGAAGGAGGTTCTCGACAATCCTATCTTAGCTCTCGAAGTCGTTGGAAAGTAGCCCTGCTCACTGAGCCAGTCCACCATAGAGTAGAACCTCGACAAAGAGGACTTGGGGCTGGCGTGAGTGCTCCACCACAGCATCGTAAAGGGGTTCAGGGTTAGCTTCACGTAGCCGTTACTGTTCGGTGTTGATCCTTCGGCGACGAACCATGGAAGGAATGACGCTAGTATTAGGAGGATCAGCGAAATGACTGCCAGCTTGTTCATCCGGGATTGGGGGATAACCTTCTAAATAAAGGTTGATATCCTATCGATGAGAGGTCCAAGGGAGGTAATCGCTTGAGCTACTCCAAGGTAGCTGAGGTGATAGAGGGATTTATAAAAGGGTTTGTAGTCGGATCTGGAGCTAAAGGATGCGTGATAGGGCTTAGTGGTGGTCTGGACTCCTCCACTGTAGCTCATCTCCTCGTCAGAGCTCTCAGTAAGGAGAAGGTTCTCGGACTGATAATGCCAATGTCTGGCATTACTAAGCAGGAGGATCTGGACGATGCAGTCTCTTTGGCGGAAGATCTCGGTATAGACTATAGGATAATGGATATAAGAGAGATCTTTGAGGCATATGCCTCTACGAATCATCTCTTCGACGAGAACGACAAGATAGCCAACGGCAACCTTCAGGCTAGAATAAGAATGACGCTCCTCTACTACGCTGCTAATAGAAAGGGCCTTCTCGTGGCAGGAACATCCGACAGGAGTGAGATACTGCTCGGGTACTTCACCAAATATGGAGATGGAGCCTCCGACTTTATACCGATAGGAGACCTCTACAAGACTCAGGTCAGGAAACTGGCGAGGAGCATAGGGGTTCCGGATAAGATAGTGAACAAGCCCAGCAGCCCAGGTCTTTGGATCGGTCAGACAGCGGAGGGGGAGCTTGGTCTAAGTTATGACATAATCGATAGGATACTGACAGCTCTCTTCGACAAGAAGATGGAGATAAATAAGGCCGCTGAGGATGTTGGAGTGAGCAAGGAGGTTGTTGAGAGGATCATGGAGATGTGCAGGAACTCTGCTCATAAGAGATCCCTGCCTCCCAAGCCGTCCGTCAGAATTCTCCTGAGGTGAACTTGTTGAATGAGCTGGAGATTATAGCGGAGGAAGTCAGGAGGTGCAGAAGGTGTTCTCTACACAAGACTAGGAAGAACCCCGTTCCTGGAGAGGGAGCCGAGGACGCTGAGATAATGTTCGTGGGTGAGGCTCCTGGAAGGAACGAGGATGAGCAAGGAAAACCGTTTGTCGGAGCAGCCGGTGAGTTCTTGACAGAGCTCATAAGCATGATAGGGATGACAAGGGACGAGGTCTTCATAACGAATGTAGTTAAATGCAGACCACCTCACAACAGAGATCCCAAGCCCGAGGAGATAGAGGCCTGTTCTCCCTTCCTGGACAGGCAGATAAAAGCCATATCCCCCAGGATCATAGTTAGTCTGGGAAGGCACAGCACATCATACCTATTCAGAAAGGCTGGGCTTGAATTCAGATCGATAGGGGCGGTCAGGGGAAGGATTGTTGAGGTTGAGATCTTGGGGCTCAGCGTGAAGCTTCTCCCTACATATCATCCGGCGGCAAGCCTCTATAATCCAGCTGTGAGGAGCAAGATAGTGGAAGATCTCCTCAAGCTAAGGAGAGAAGGAACTGATCTGACGAAGTACCTCTGAGGAGGTGAGTTCATCTTGATGGAAGCGATGGTTCAGCGGGTGATCTCCCTGATAGAAGCAGGGTCATACCCAGCGATAACAGGACTGATGATCCTTGAAAGCGCCTTGATACCCATACCAAGCGAGGTCATAATGCCCTTTGCAGGGTTTTTGGTGTCAAGAGGGAAGCTAAACCTAGCTTTGGTTATTCTAAGTGGGACCTTCGGAAATCTGATCGGCTCCCTCATAGCTTATCTGCTGGGACTGAGGATCACATGGTCTCCGATAAAGAGGCTTCCCCTGATACGAAGGGAAGCCCTTCGAGCTGAGTGCTTTATGGCAAAGCATGGGGACATATCGGTTTTCCTCGGGAGGATTATGCCAGGTGTGAGGACCTTCATATCTCTTCCAGCTGGACTGTCAAGGATGAACCTTCTCAAATTCTCAGCGTACACTCTGGCTGGAAGCATTCCTTGGAATCTCTTTATGACATATTTAGGCATGATTCTGGAGGAGCGATGGAAGATAATATCCTTCTACCTCGATCCTCTGGCCTTGATTGTGTTCCTGATTATTCTGATATACCTTTTCCTGTGGAGGGATGAAATGTGAGGCTGTTCGATGTTCACTGTCACCTGGAGGATCCCTCCTTTGATGTTGACAGGGAGGAGGTTATCACACGGGCTGTAAGGGCTGGAGTTCTTCGAATGGTGACCTCGCCACTCGGAAGAGACCAGGTCCTGAGATCTCTCAAGATCTTTTCCAAGAACGAACATGTGCTGATATCCGCTGGCATGGATCCAAGGGAGTTCATTAGTAAACCTAAGGCCTCGGAACTCATCTCTCTCGTGAGGAAGATCGGCGATATGATTGTGGCGATAGGAGAAGTTGGTCTCGACTACAAGATCGCTAGAACCGAGGCTGAGAGGGCGATCCAGAGGGAGGTATTTCGGGAGTTCATAAGGCTGGCTGACTCCGTGAATAAACCGCTTGTGGTTCACAGCAGATGGGCTCAGAGACCAGTTTTGAGGGTTCTGGATGAAATGTATGCCGTGGATGTCATTCTACACTCATTTGGGGGGAACGAAACTGACGTCAAGTTTGCTGCTGAGAGAGACTGGTTCATGAGTGTGCCGACGAGTATCACCTACTCTGCAAACATCAGAAAGGTGGCCAAACTTGTTCCAGACGAGCTTCTTCTTCTTGAGACAGACTCTCCAGTGATGTCTCCTCATAGATATGGGAGAAACGAACCAGCAAACCTAATCATCTCAGCGATAGAGATAGCGTCTATCCGGGGAATCAGCACCGACGAGCTATCAGATCTGACCTTCTCAAACTCGTGTAAGGCCTATAAGGTGGTTTTTTGAAGCTTTCATATGGCTTGGACATAATAGGATCCAGAGATACCGGAGCTGTGGCTATAATAAAGCTGAACTACAGCGGAGATCCTATGGAGATAGCCAAGGAGGTGATTAGCAGATATAAACATGTGAAATCTGTCCTCTTGGAGGAAAGCCCTCGGAATGGTGAGCTCAGGACCAGAGAACTACAGCTCCTGCTCGGGTCTGAGGACACGGAGGTGATTCACGTTGAATACGGGATGAGGTTGAAGTTGGATCCTAGAAAAGTCTACTTCTCTCCGAGAGAGGCTACAGAGAGGCAGAGAATAGCCTCCAAGGTTCTGCCCGGCGAGAGGGTCCTGGTGATGTTTGCTGGAATCGGCCCCTATGCAATCGCAGTAGCGAGGAAACAGCCCCTCGTCGAGGAGGTAGTTGGAGTTGAGCTGAACAGGTCGGCTTACGAGTACTTTCTCGAGAACATCAGACTTAACAGGGTGGAGGGAAAAGTGAAGGCAGTATGGGGGGACGTCAGGGAAGTATGTTCCTCGATGTCCGGACTCTTCGACAGGATCGTCATGCCTCTTCCCAAGGGGGCATATAGATTTCTGGATCTGGCAATCTCATGTCTTAAAGACGGAGGAGGGTGCATTCATTTCTACTACTGGGGGGGTGAAGATGCTTTCCGGAGAGCCGAAGAGCTTGTGAGAAGTAAGTCCGAGAGTGAGGGGTTTGAGGTGAGGATAGAGGAGAAAAGAAGAGTGTCCAGTTACTCTCCTCACGTGTGGAAAATCAGGCTAGACATTCTCCTGAGGAGGATGTAGCTTCATAGCCCAAAGAAGCATATATATTTTCGGAAGGTTGTGGAGTCACCATGCATCATACATGCTGCTTCATATTTTCCTGCCCTAGTTGCGGAGGTAGCACGCAAGCATAATCTCATCTTTTTATCTTCCTCCTTTCAATTTTCACTTGGCGACCTCGAGGAGGATTGCTCATGTCAAGCAATGCTGAAAAGAGAGTACAGCTAGAGGAGCTGAGGAACAGAATCGTAGAGGAGTACAAGAGGAAGTATCTTGCCATGATAGATTCTCTAGAATCTGAATCTGCCTCAAACGTGATCTCCATATCCGTTCGCAAGTTCATGGACTCCATGACTGTCAAGAAGCTGGAGTTCAGGGACAACTTCGTGAGGGACGTGAAGTTCGCCTTGGGAGATGGGGGGAAGCTCACTGAGAGGGACCTTGAGGTGATAGCTGAGGCCTTCGAGAATCAGCTGAGCGACATAATATCTGCTGCTATAACATCGATACACGAATCCATAGCTGCTTACTACAAGTTTAACTCGGATACAGTCGCTAGAAAGGCTAGGTCGATTCTCAAGGAGATGCTCAATGAGATGATCGATCTAAGGCTGAGAATGTCCGAACTTGAGAAGAGAATGATGAGCCTGAAGGGAATGATCCGCCAGAAATACATGGACAAGGACACCATGTACAAGGTGCTAGCGATACTGGAGGACAAGGGTCCGATGACCGTCACGGATGTGGCCGCAGAGATAAGAAGATCGGAGACTACTGCCAGGAGATACTTGGATGTGCTGGTCAACAAACATTACGTGGCCCGGGACAAGAGAAAGAAGCCTTATGTTTACAAATTTGTTAAAGCCCCGTGGACCGTATGAGAGTCAAAGTAATCTCCTCTCCTCTTTGCTTGAGGTGCAATGAGATCGTCCTGAGCATAGTAGAAGTATGCAAAAAGCTCGGATTGGAAGTCGAGGAGATATCTTGCTTCTCGCTGGATGGGTCTAGATTAATGAACGAGTTGAAGATCGAGTATGTGCCTGCCGTAGTCGTCGCTGGAAGGGTTTACTATCCTAGATCTCCAGATGAAGCGAGGAAATTGATATGCGAGCTGAAGTCCTGATAGTTGGGGCCGGAATCTCCGGTCTGCTTGTATCATATCTCCTGGCTAGAGAAGGTGTTGACGTGGTTCAGGTGGACTCCTCTCCAGGACCTGGGAGGAGACCCCACTGCTCTGGAATCCTTGGCATGGACTGCTGGCGCCTTCTTCCCTTCCGTTCGGATGGATGGAGGCTCAACAATATAAGAGAAGCCACGTTCATATCTCCAAAGGGTAGCTCCAAAACCATCAGAGGGGATATAGCTCTAGTCGTTGATAGAGAGAGAATGGAGGAGGATCTGGTCTCAGAGGTACTCTCGGAGGGGGTTAAGCTCAGTTTTGGTTCCAAATTTATAGGAGTTTCTGGTAGAAAAGCCTTGATAAAGACACAGTCAGGCAGAACAGATGTAGGGTTCTTCATAGCAATAGGAGCTGACGGTTCCAGGTCCAAAGTAGCTCACTCAACTCTTGGAGGATATCTTCCCTTGGACTTTGGGGTGAACATGGCCGTAAGATCAAGGACAGGTGAGAGATATATCGTGAGGCTAAGAAGAGGAAGCTACTTCTCCTGGGTTCATCCGAGAGGAGATATAACTTATGTAGGGGCTGTAGGTCCCACTCCCGAGCTTGCTGTAGAGTGGGCGAGGAAGGAGGCTTCCGTAGTTGGTGGAGAGATCATTAAGACAATGTGTCATCCAATACCAGCCTCCATACGGAGCAGGTTTTCCTCTAAGAACATCGCCGTCTTAGGAGATGCAGCAGGCCAGGTCAAGCCCTTGAGTCGTGGTGGAGTTTTCTTCTCTCTCATAGCAGCAATGAATCTGTCCAGGGAAGTTGTCAGGTCGTTGGAGGGAGATCACATAGATCTGACAACCTATGACAGACGCTGGTGGAAGACTCTGGGTGGAGAGGTTCGCCTTGGGTATGCTGTGAGGTCCTTCCTGGATAACTCCTCTGAGGAGAAGATAGAGAGAATGTTCTCTCTGGTGAACATTGAGTCCTTCTCTGAGCTCTTCAATACAGACAAGCAGGTCATCTCTTTGTTGAGATCAGTGAGTCCAGATAAACTCTTTCTGGAGGTTATCTCGAGCCCCTCAGCAGCTGCTAAGTCGGCTGCCAAGTTTTTAATTCCCTGGCTCGATGTCAAGGGATAACTGTGAATGTGCTGACGAGCGTGGCAGTGGCAGTCCTGACGTTCTTCTTGGTTCATAAGGAGAGGAGGAACGCTGTGGTTACAGCTTCCTTGATAAGCACAAATATCCTAGTTTATCTGATATTCTCCGACGGGATAGCCACCTACAGCTGGTTCATGTACAGGTGGGGCGACTCCTTGGCGAACGTGTTAAATGGGAACCCATGGGTTCTTGTGACTGCCTGCTTTATACATGTAAACATAATACATATCCTCATGAATATGTACGCCCTCTACGTGTTCGGAGAGGTTTTGGAGCCTCATCTCGGCGGATGGAAATTTTTCACGCTCTACATTGTAGCGGGAGTGGCAGGGAATATCCTTTCAATTCTTTTAGATCCATATTCAACTGGTGTGGGGGCTTCGGGAGCTATATTGGGGCTTTTTGGATATTTGATCGCTCACGAGTACAAGATGAGCGGAAAGATAAGCTTATCGAGCGCGCTGATAGCGATATTCGTCATAGCAGGTGGTTTCATGCCGGACGTTGACATACTAGCGCACTTAGGAGGGTTTCTCGCGGGAGTCATCTGTGGCGTGGTGAGCACGAGGAAGGGATTCAGCGGACGTAGCCTTTTATAGACATGCGTTCGCCTCGGGACACATAAACTTCAGCTCCCTCAGGGTTCATCGGGAGCATATCATCGGTCTCGCACCTGTTACTGACAGTCGTGATCGGGCTACACGAGGCTCAACATATTTATTAAACACGAGGCCAACAATTCCCTCCGGGAGGCCTCCTGGTAATGAACAAACTGGTCTCAATGATGTCGATCTTGGCACTCGCCTTCGTCATGACCTCCACATCGATCTCAGCTCTGCCCGTTATGGAGGGTCACAAAGCTCCGGAGTTTGTGGTGATAGGATACAACTCCAACAAAACAGCCTATGTGCTCAACAGTCACATGCTAAGGAACAGGACAGTGATAGTGGTGTTCTTCGCTCACTACTGTCCTCACTGCCGCAGTGAGATGGAGAACCTGATTAAAGCCTGGGATCTATATGCCGACAAATCCAGAGACGTTATGATCCTGGTTGGCGTTAGTGGTAGCGCTGAGAGGGACTGGGACCTCTTTAAGGCGAACTGCAGAGAGGGCTGGTACTTCGTCCCCGAAAACTACACCTTGGCGGACATGTTCAAGATCGATGCAGTCCCTGCCACCTTCGTTGTGGATGGCAGCTGGACGGTGCAGCTGACTCACATAGGTGAGATAGGAATGGGTATGCTTACTCTAGCGATACAGCAGGCCCACAGAGGACCCTGGACTGACATGCCCGTTACTCCGATAGAGAAATTTATTAAGAAAAATGAAACTAAGAAGACCACAGAGAAAGCAATAAAATCGAACATACCGGAAAACGCTGAGAAGTACTTCCTCATAGGAGCTCTAGGGGCATTCATCACAGCGTTAGCCGTGCTCGCGACTAGAAGTTTCTACAGAGGACGTTCTAGAGAGGATAAGCCAGCTGAGAGCGAGGAAATTGTGAGGGGCGGTGTTGAAGGATCTGAGGAGGCCCAATACCTAGTGGAGGAGGAGAATGAACAGATTATCAACGGGAATCCGGAAGCTTGATGACATGTTGGAGGGAGGGATTCCTTCAGGTTTTTTCGTTGCTCTTACCGGAGAACCCGGAACAGGAAAATCGATAACATGTCAACATTTCGCCTGGAGTGGTGTGCTTGAGGAGGACAAGGTGATATACGTCACCACTGAGGAGTCCAAGGAGTCAGTTTTAAGCCAAGCCTCTCAGTTCGGAATGGATCTGAGGGGAGCAGTTGAGGAAGGGAAGGCTATCGTAATAGATGCTCTCCTAGGAGGAGATAAGTGGAGTCTGTCGTCGCTTGACCCAGAGGACATGGTCGAGAAAGTGCTGGAGGCCAAGAGGGAGTTGGGATATGGAAGAGGTCGACTAATAATAGATTCTCTAAGCGCTTTCTGGCTTGATAAACCAGCCATGGCCAGGAAGTACAGTTATTACATAAAAAAAGTCTTTCATAAGTGGGACCTTACGATAATGGTCACGTCCCAGTACGCCATAACAACTTCAGAGGCCTTTGGTTTTGGTGTGGAGCACGTCGCCGATGGGATAATCCGGTTCAGAAGGTCTGTGAGGGGAGGAGTCCTGAGGCGGTACCTTATGGTAGAAAAGATGAGACAGACAAATCATGATCTGAGGATGTACTTAATAAAAATAGTTCCCAATAAGGGAATAGAGCTCGAAGGTCCTGTTTCCTTTACCAGAGAGGATCTCGCTCTGCCCTATGGGGTAACCGAGAGGATAATAAGGTCCAAGATCAAGAAGGAAAGGGAAACTCCTTGATCTCCTGCGCTGATCTCAGGGCCCACTTCAGCAGATCTGAGGTGATAGAAGAGAGCTTCAAGTTCCTAAAGGGGAGATGGATCGCTGCCACTCTACAGCTCGATGATGAGGTGGTGTTCAGGAGGTACATCGATGGAGCTCCTATGAGAGCCGAAACAGAGAAGCAACTAGCTGATCTCCTAGAGAACTTAAGATGTGTCAGAACTCTGTACGGATCAATAGAGATCTACAAGGTAGTGAGGAGGAGGGAGGATCTCTTCGATCCGGAGAACATAATCTCGTGCATGCCTGTCTGGGACATAGACAGCTCGATCGAGTACTGGGAAGTTACCAAGGAGGCCGCTCGCCTTATCCTCAAAAAACTGGATGAATTTGGGGTTAAAAACTCAAAGTTTGTTCTGTGGAGCGGCAATGGGGCTCATGTACACCTGAATCACAGGTCCATCTCTGATAGGGTTCTCGAGAAACATTCTCCTTTGGACACAGCTTGGAGCATCGTGGAACTGATACGGATTAAAGCTCAGAAAGACCTCAGGGAACTTATTTCTGAACACAGATCAAAAAAATTGGATATTTGTAATGAGATAATGCCTAGGAGAGTCTTCACAGCTCCTCTCTCCATACACAGAAAGCTCGAAGTCGTGACCGTGCCGCTCTCCCCGGAAGACCTGGAGGAGTTCTCCATCGAGTGGACGGATCCCGGCTCCTTTAAATACTCAAAGGATTGGAATAATTTCTTTGAGGGAGAAGCTGATGATCTCGCTCTCGAGGCACTTAGGAGGGTTGGTGGATATCCTGCTCCGTCAAGAAAAAGGGTGAGGATGACGAGACCTCTAGAGGATATGATCAGGAGAGCATTAAGGAACACAACCTAAAGCCTACTCTTGAGTTCTCTCTCTATCTCGGCGATTCTGGACTTCATGTCTCTTAGCCTTTTGACGATCTCCGTTAAAACCTCCTTACTACTATCCGAAGCCACCTCTGTGCTCCTGACAAGCTCGAGGTACTCCCTCAACTCTTCTTCGAGGTTAGGAGGAATCTCCACGCCCATGGATTTTAACTTCTCCAGAGCTTGATGCATTCTCTCCAACCTATCCCTCAAGCTTTCCCTGACTTGTATGAATGAATCCATGGTGAAGGCATAGCTCAGTTTGTTGTTCGGAAGAGGTATGACCTCTCCCGACTTCACAAGCCTGCTGATGACAAGCCTTCTCCACTTAGGAGGTATCTTGATGAGCTCATCAACACTCACAGTTTTTCTTTTCTGCAGCTCTGCGAGCACATACTTCTCCCATATGGGAATGAACTTGCGAGACTCAAGCATCATTTCTCTCAGAGACTCCAAAGATCTTCTAGCCTCATATAACCTTCTGAAAGCTGCTCTTCCAGCATCTATTCTGGAAAGTTCTCTACTAATAGCTAAGCTCTTCAACGAATTGAAGAGCTTGGACACATCGGGATCCTCATATGCTAAGAGCTCTGCTAAGGGAAACCCTGTTTTCTTCATGTCGTTAAAGAACTCTATTACCGTGCTCGCTATCTCATACTCCTCTAGTTTTTTGAAGAATTCATCTATTTCCTCAGAGCGCTCGATCTTCACCTCCCCTTTAAGCGAGGGGATTAAAGTGCTGTTTATGTATCTTACATACTCAGAGAAAATTAATGTATTAAATATATCATCTAATTCTAATATTATCGAACTTTCGAGTTCATTCACCGACAAGCCGCTGAGGATCTCCCTCAGGTCCTCAAGTTTTTCCTCTACAGCTCTCATCTCCGAGAGGAGACCCTTCAGCTCCTCAATGCCTCTGCTCAAACACTCTTTACTGTTCCTACATTCCTTAAGGAGGTCTCTCCTGATCCTTGAGGAAAACTCATTTATCAAATTATCTATCGGCAAGATTCCCTCGGACAGGGATTTCAGATCCTCTATCTTCTTTATACACATAGAAGTAAGCTTCTCAACCTCTTCCTTGAGTCTCTCAACATCACCTTTCTCCGAGAGGATTTCAGATATCTTCTTCTCTATTAGTCTCATTTTCTCCTCTATCTGAGAATATTTTTCCTTGGAGATGGTATCCGATAGGTTCTCCACATCAGAGAGAAACTTCTCAGCTCCCGGAACAACCGAATCTAGATCTATCGAGGATATCATAGCAAAATTCCTTATCTTAACTGCTTTAGATCTAAGTTCACTGCTATCAGCAAGATCTGAGGCTATGATCTCACGGGGATCCCTTCCTCGAATTAGCTGACGGACTACCTCTTCAACGTCCTGAGGACGAAAAACTCTATCATCTATGACAACAGAGGGCAACTCATCCACGCCGTACCTCATTGCCATGAGAGCGACTTCAGGACTATCCACTCTAAATATCCCTACATCGCACTCATATCTCCTCCTTAAAACACTTTTCAGTTCCTTGAAGGCTTTCTCTACCCATAGCGAGTAGTCATCGTCTGAGGTAAAGACGAGAACTCGTGTCATCCATGAAAGGACCGAAAATTATCCTTTAAATGTTTACATCCTCTATCTTGTCCAAGTCAGCACGACAACATTTTTACGATTCTGCCGATCAACTCCCAACAACAATCCCGCTCTTTTCAGTTAATACATCGATCTTCCCTCCGAGCATGTCGTGTCTGGTCGGAATCATATCGTCTCTCACGAAGTCCGGAAGAAGCCTCCTGTAGGTAGCCCTCCTGAACCTATAATCCCCCAGTACGAATATCCCTCTATCCTCCTCACGCCTTATAACCCTCCCAATAGCCTGTGAAACTCTTCTGAGGGCGGGAACCACATAGGAAAGATATCGTCCTCTCCTGATCCCATAAAGCCTCTGATAGTAGTCGATGTACAGCCTAGTTCTCATGGTGAGTCTGTCAAACGGTATTCCCACTATAAAGGCTCCCAACAGCTCCTCTCCGGGGAAGTCAGCTCCCTCAGCAAATCTCCCACCCGTGGTCGCTAGGAGGACACCCCTTCCTTCACCTCTAGCCTTCATTTTAAACTCGTTCAGCAGGCCTCTAGCCACATCTCCCTCCATTCCCTTTTTCTCTTCGAAAACTCTGACTCCTAATTCATCACAGAACTCCTTTACAGGACCTGATATCTCGCTTTGAATTCGATAACTTGCATAGAAGACAGCTACATTACCTTTCACGCGCTCTATGAACGAACATATGGCTTTGCAGTATCTGCTTCTCATCATGCTCGATAGCTCCTCTCCTCTGGTGGTTACATCGGTTAACACAAACGAGATCACATTCTCTCTCCTGACGAAGGATTCCCTTACTATTTCAGAACATCTATTCACTCCGACGACCTCAGAGAAGGCATCTACGGGCTTCAGGGTGCCGGACATGAAGACGACCTTGCGGAAGCTCGGCCAGAACTCCTTTAAGACCTCAGAACATCTCATGTCAGCTAGATTGAGGGAAAACCTTCCATTCTCTCTGGACATCAGATCGTAAACCCCAAGCACGTTCCTTAGCTCGAGGGTTTTGGTGAAGAAGGATGCCATATGTCGCAGGTGAGATCTAGGGCTTTTCCCTTGGGCCAGCTTTCTCTCTAGGATCTTATTTCCAAACTTATAAATTATCCTGAGGTCCTCAACTGAGATTCCGGACCTCGTGAGAAGATCTTCAGGATCATACACGTTGTCCTCGCCAGAGAGGGATCTATTAAGAGCCTCCATGTTCTTCTTCAGTGATATTAAAGAGACCAGAATATCTGGAGGGAAGTCGGGAAGACTTCTTGCCTCTTTTATACATCCCTCAACCGCTCCGAGGGTCAAACAATCGCTATTAAGGTTTGGAATAACTTTCTGGAGATTATGGGCCTCATCCACCACTAGAAAACTCCTTCTAAATGGCAGGAGTCTCCTGATAACCCATCCAACTGGGGAGAAAATATAGTTATAGCTCATGGATACCAGGTCAGCTTGTTTAAGCATCCTCAACTGGAGAAAGTAGGGACATACCTCCCAACGTCTTCCTATCTTAATGATCTCGGAGAACAACAGCGGTTCATCCAGAAGGTCAAGCTCGCGACGATCGAGCCTTCTGTAATAGGGGCATCTTTTCCGATACATCGAGCAGAAATTGTTCACGGATTCGTAATCCCTTATTCCCCTGGTTCTAGCCGCGAGGCACATATCCCTCTTACCTCTAAACGACAGACCGAATACGTCAACGTTGAATCTCCTCTTTACGACCTTAAGCTCCTCCACGGGTCTATCCGTCTCATTACCCGTCCTCACAGACCAGAGTATGTGGCATCCCTCCTCCATGGCCAGAGGCAGCAGAACCGACAGAACGGCTATGGTCTTTCCGAAGCCTGTGGGAGCATGCAGGCAGATGAAACTGCTTCTTCTGAGTTCATGTTCTAGATGATCAATCAACTCGTTTTGTCCAGTTCTTGGGGTGTATGGGAATAGTCTTTCTATGTTATCACTCCGTCAAGATCCCAACAGAATAAGTTTTTAGCATTATTCACCTCAGTCCTCGGATTCAAATTGGTGATCCTGAGGTCCATCTCACTTCACATATCCAAGCCCTCTGATCTGAATGGGTCTCTCCTCAACAGATTCTTGGAGCTCTCAGAGTCACTGGGTGATGTGTGGACTAGAAGAGCTGTTCTCCCGGAGGGAGTTCGTGAGGAGACCATAACGGGTCTGATAGACATGCTGAACCAGGTCGATCTGATAGCAGTTCCTTTTAACAAACCTTCACCATTCATGATGAAGCTTCTTGAGGACCCCAAGATCTTCACCTCGCTTCCTCTGATGGAGAAATCAGCAGATTTCGTCTGTGAGATCAGCAAGAATCTAGGAGAAAGAGCTTGCGCACAACTGGGTTTCTTTCATGGGAGCAGACCCATGACCCCCTACTTTCCCATAACCAGGTCAACTCGAACGGGTTTTTCCTCCTGCATGAGGGTGATACCAGATCTGATCAGCTCTGAGAATCCAGTGGAGAGGTTCTGGAAGATCTCCAGGGAGATCAACGACCTTCTCATTGAGGCATCCACTGAACACTCCATTCCCTTTCTCGGGATCGATCTCTCGATCTCTCCGTGGATGGAGGAGAGCTGTGTGGACCTCATGAAAGCCATGTTCGGAGTGATCATTGGGGAACCGGGAACGATCTCAGCGATCTGGAACATGAACAGACTTCTAGGTAAGGTGTCCAAGAAGGTCAGATCTATTGGATTTAATGAGTTGATGCTTCCCTACGCGGAGGATAACGGCCTCATGAAGCTGGCCAGAGAGAGTCGTCTGAGAGCGAGAGATCTCGTATCCATAATCTCTGTTTGCGTGGCGGGCTTTGACATGGCTGTCATACCACGAGACCTGGAGGTAATCCGAGCTCTGTTGAGGGATGCTCAAGCGATAGCCGTGAAAAAGAGAAGGAGCGTCGGAGTTCGTGTCATACCTACTGAGGCTCAGATCGGGGAGGAGGTCAAACTTGAGGGATTCACAACAGTACCGGTGATGTCCCCGTGAGCTCAGATCAGCCTCTAGTCTTCCTTGGAATCGACGACATGGAGACCACGGAGGAGATCATAAGGAAAATAAAGAAGGTGTTGGAATCCGGAGGCATAAGAACAGGCGAGATTCGTGGATTCGATGTTCTCCGGGGGAGGGCTTGGGCCTCCTTGGCCCTGGGCGATCCCGGAATCATAGCTGATCTAGCCGGTGAGGTGGTCTCACTTTTGGGGGAGGGCAATCCGGGAATGGTGCTGGTGATAGATGGTGTGGACAGGGCGGCTGCTGTGCTGGCTGAGGGCATCAGAAAGAAGGAGGTCTCAAAGAACGAGATTTACAACATGGCGGATATGTTCAGGAACATATGGCTCTTCGAGCTTGGGGGGAACGGCCAGGGAATCATAGGTGCATTCGCGGCGGCCGTCCTCCTCGCGTGCAAGCGCGTGGGTTCCCCTTGACCACCCTCGCTAAGAAGGCTCCGTCTGCAAGGGCGGAGATGAATCAGGGGGGTGGTTGGTGGAGAGTTAAACTCATAAAGCCTCGCTGCACACGTTTAATGCTGGGTGGGCGGGAGGGTCAACCAAGTCCCCGCAAGGGAAACTACAGCCCACCTCTCTGCTCCTTGCGGGCAGGTTGGTTTAACGGGGTGCTGGCCCACCCCACGTATATCCTTGGCAAGGGGCTGAGGATATACGCAACCGTTAGGAATCCTCGCACTTCAGTGCGGGGAGGAGGTCAACTAACCCTAGCATAAGTTTATCAAAAGTGGTTTTTGTTAATAGTTGCTGGCCTGTGATGATAATTCCTTCGTCCAATGGAATGACGATTGACGGGCGGACTGAGGCCGTAATCGTTTTATACTCCTCACGAATCCTAAACTGAAGATATGCCGGGCAAGATCTCGGGATGGCTTCTCTCCCTCAGGATTAATATGTACGGAACCCTAACGCTTCTGATCGGGGTGGCAACCCTTATATTTGTCGTGGTGGTGGCTCCATTCTGGGGAGTCGTCCCAGCGCTGATCTTGGCCCTGGCCTTCAACGTGCTGATGTGGATATTCTCTCCCAAGATAATCGAAAGCGCATATGGTCTCAGAAAGATAGAGAGAAACGAGATGCCATGGCTTCACGAGATAGTTGACAGATTATCGTTGAGGAGTGAGATAAGAAAACCAGAGCTGATGTTAGCTCCTACAGATGTGCCAAATGCTTTTGCTTACGGAAACCCGTTCACCGGATATAGGGTGGCGGTCACCAGCGGAATACTGAAGGTCCTCAACAGGGACGAGATCGAAGCAGTCATAGGACATGAGATAGGACACATAAAACATGGAGACATGCAGATAATGATGATAGCATCGGCCATACCAGCGGTCTTCTCACTGCTCGGAAGGATCTTCCTGTGGTCTAGCTACGCATCAATAGGAGATGATAGGGACAACTTACCTCCGATGGCTGCTGTGGGTGGATTGCTCCTGCTAGTAGCCGTTGTCCTCCAGCTCATGTCCTTGAGACTGAGCAGACTCAGGGAGTTTTATGCCGATGCTCACAGTGCTATGTCGGTGGACGGCGGGGCTGAGAAGCTGCAGAGAGCTCTCGTCAAGATTTCTGTGTCCAACAACCCAGCTAAGGCAGAGAAGCTCTCACACTTCAGACCTTTAATGATATCCGACCCCCTGAAGTCGTATTCACTCGATCTCGATGGAAATATTGTCGAAAAATTGAAAAACAGGGAGGTCTCAATCACTGAGAGGATATTAGGGATATTCTCAACACACCCGAACATAAGGGACAGACTGAGGGCTCTGGACAGACTCTCACATGAACTCAGCTAGGTACTTGTCCAGAAGCTCTCTGACGGTTCCACCCTCGGCTATGAAGGCGTTGATTCCCCACTGATCGAGTTTCTCTATCATGTTGTTCTCGATCCTTGGAGCTATGAGTACGTCCACTCTCTTATGCTTCAGCCAAGATACCAGGCTTCTATCCCTCCTCAACACCAAGAAGGTGGAGACGGGGTTTCTCACAGCGTGTACCTCTCTTATCTCTTTATCCTCCAGGTCTACTATTATCATGAAGGGTGCTCCTAGCGGCCTGGGATGAACCTTGGCATCAAGCCCCTCATCAGACCAAGCTGGTATGGCCAATCTGAACATCAAGGGACGAAGTTCAGAACTAAGAAAAAGTTGATGATGTTCTATGATTCCTCCTGAGAATCTTCGCTTATCTCTATCTCCCCGTAGACGGGACCTCTGTACCCACAGTCAGGACAGAACCACTCCTCAGGAGTCAACCATCCTGAGAAAGGAGATACCTTCTCCAGACGCGGGCTTCCACACACAGGGCAGACCCTGAGCTTGTGCTTTCTCTTTCTCATGAGAAGACCTTCAAGACAGGATCCAATGGACCTACATAAAACTAACCTCCTGTTTGCTCAACGACTTCCCTTCTTCCTTGGACTGTCGGGAGACCGTGAAACCGAGGTTTTCCAGGAGGAGGGGGATATCCGGGACAATAGAACAAGCAATTCTGCTGGCGCTGACTGTGGCCCTCTTTCTCACGATAATAGTCAGTCCTGCAATGCATGCAGTTAATTTCCTGTCAAATCTTCCATCAACCCTCAACAACAACCTCACCTTAGCCGTCAAGTAGATAGATGAGAACGTTGCTAATCTATTCTCCTCCCCTTAATTTTTTAAATAATTAAAATTTCAATTATTATCAATAATATTATACCTGATATTATGAGCTTCTTTCCCTTATACGAAAATATGTCACTAGCCCACAGCACCACGCCTAGCGCTATGAGAGCGCCTGCCATAATCCTTCCGACCTCCACAGCAGCGTCCTTTATTAAATTGAGGACGAGGATTATCATATCCTTCACCCTCTTTATCATGGAGTTGAACCTGACGTTGAAGTCATTCGTCATGTTTTCAGACGAGTTCCCACCGCATCTAACCTCAACCGCTAAGAGGAGAAGAATTACCATCAATGAGGCAACTAGCGCTCTTCTCATCAAAATCCTCCCTCAATGAGAAAGTAGGCGTGTAAAAGAGCGGTAAGTTTCTCTCAAAGCTCCTGTCTTGTCTACGTCGAGCTAGCGATGTTCTCAATGGTATGAGAAACCTTCATTGGCCTCAGCTAAGGGTCTCATTAAAACTCTCCCAGGATCACCATCCTCTTCGTTAGGTCGGCTCACAAGACGAATTTCGTCGATCATCACCTCCCCAATCATCCGTAACCCTTGTGAAGCTCGTAATCATGATCGCAGGTGCCCTCCGGTGGGAGGGCCTTCGAGAGCTCTCGGATCTCCCATCAAGCCCCCTACCCAGG
>JAOZGP010000012.1 GCA_027491735.1 Thermoproteota archaeon
CTTCAATACACAGATCCGTCAGTGCCTGCGCCGTCTGACATCTCAGACCATCACGAACGCATCAAAAATCCACTCAGGCAAACAACCCCACCGCTAAATCGAGAGCTTCCTCGCACCTTCAGGTAAAATGTTTAAATCTTGGATGCGTCTAAGCGTTATGTGATATACCTGCCGAGAGGATGACCCGAATGAGGCGGGAAGCCTTTGGTGGAGAGGAGTGCTGTCCTCAGCTCCTCCGGGACATGATCTCCAAGCCGTTTATAAAGACTATTGTTATCAAGGGGGCTCCGGGGGCTGGAAAGACGACCCTATCCCTGGAGATCATGAACGCCATCGGTTCCGGGATATACGTATCCACCAGAGTGGCGATCAGAGAGCTCGTTGAGCAGCATCCCTACATGAAGCCCATGCTCGAAAGAGGCGAACTCGAGGACGTTTCTTTCGAGGACCTCAGGCTTGGATCGGCGGCCGACATAATGGAGATAGTTCTCAGGGCTATCAGGAAGAGAAGGGGTGTTGTTGTGCTGGACTCCTGGGACACATTGGCTAACGAACTAGATCCTCTGGAGAGATTAAAGGCGGAGAAGTCCCTGACCGCCATGGTGGAGCCGAGAGAGGTCAAGCTGATCTTTGTGAAGGAATCAGCGGAAACCAGCTCCATAGACTACCTGGCCGACGCTGTGATAGCTCTGAAGGATGAGGAGTTCAGAGGATTCAGGATCAGATATCTCGTCTGGGAGAAGATCAGAGGTACAGAGATCCCACAGAAGAGATATCTCTTCACCCTACATGGTGGAAGGTTCAAACTTCTCGTGCCCACTGAGGTCAGAAGGCCGAGAATTACTGAGGAGTTTCGCCCTCTAGGGGGAAGCTTCGGGTCATACTCGACCGGAAATGAGGATCTAGACAGGATTCTGGGAGGAATTCAGAAGGGCTCCGGTCTGCTGATAACCCTTGGAAGGAATGTTCACTCCCACGCTCCCCTGCCCATCATCTTGAGCATTGCCATCAATTTCGTCATGAACGGAGGGTCCTGTGTTATTTTACCGCTGGCAGGAGTGAGGACCGACGTTCTAACAAGCGTGAGGAGAGTTCTTCCTCCCGAAATACGGGACCTCATGGCTGTGATAAGATTAGAAAGCAGTAAGCACTCTACTCACGGTGTTGATTTCTCATCTCCATGGAAAGCTAAGGAAATCGTCCTGAAGGTTGTGGAGGAGATCAGATCGAGAAGCGAAAGGAACAGATGTATGATCGTGATGGGAACCGATTTCATGGAGTACTCCTTCCCTGAGAGATCCCTCCTGACCACAATCTTGGGCGTGCTTGATTACATAAAGGACACAGAAGACATTGCCGTCTTTCTGGCTAGAGATTCCACTAGATGCAGAAATGAGCTGGAGGATCTGTTGGAGCTCTCCGTACGTCTGGACATGATCTGCCGGACGCTGGTGTTCTACAGCATCAAGCCTCCCTCGGGAATCTACCACATGGAGATACCGGAGGAGCTAAGGATCCAACTGACTCCGATAGTGTGAGGTGACTCCCGTGAGCCTAGATGAGGAGATCCTTGAGTGCGTCGACAGGGGGCTCAGCTCCCTGGGTGAGAGTGCTAAATATGTGATATACTGGCATCTGAAAAAGGATCACAAGATCTCGAGGGAGGAGATTCCGAGGAACCCAGAGAAGTTTTTAAAAGCCCTGAACGATATGTTCGGGGATGCTGGTGCTGCAGTTCTCGAGAGGTCCATCATAAGGGAGATAAAGCTCAGATTTGGTGATGTTGAGGGAGATAGACTTAAGGAGATCGTAGAGGAGCTCAAAAGGAGATTCGGCGATAGTTCTTCCTGAAGCTCTTTCTCTGAGGTGCTGATGTGAAAGTGCCTCAACATCTGGTTCCTCCAGAGGATCTGGAGCGAGCTTCTTTCTTGACAGTTCCTCATTAGCTTGGAGGGAGCGTTGCAGTAACTTCCCATCTGTGTACCTCTGAGCAAGTTTTCAGCTATCTCCTTGGGCCTCCAGCACTCCAACTTACGGACAGATGGTCGACAACTGGTCAGATCGAGGAACAGATGGGGCACTTGGGATCCCTCTCCACATCGACAATCTCAAAGTCGAGATCCCTACCATCAAACAGGAGGAGCCTTCCGATGAGCGGTTCTCCTACTTCTGTGATGAGCTTTATCGTCTCTAAAGCCTCAAGCGATCCTATGATACCGACCACTGGACCTAATACTGGCTGTAAGGATTTTTCCTCCATCTCCTTGAAGATGCACCTCAGACAGGGTCCTCTACCTGGAAAGACCACGGTAAGCTGTCCTCTGAACCCAGACACTCCAGCATGCACGTAGGGTGTGCCCGTCTTCACACATGCATCGTTCAGAACAAAGCGAGATTTCCAGCTATCGAGTCCGTCCACCACAAGATCTACCTCAGCAATCAGGTTCATGACGTTGTTCTCATCTACATCGATCTGGAAAGGGATCACATTCACATCAGGATTGAGTTCTCTCAGTCTCTCGGCTGCTACATCGACCTTTGGTTTGCCTATATCCAACATCCCATAGAGAAACTGTCTGTTTAGATTACTCTCATTAACGAAATCCCTGTCCACGATGAAAATCCTGCCGATGCCAGCCGCTATCAGGTAGGTGGCTGCGACGCATCCGAGTCCTCCCATCCCCACCACAGCTACAGAGGAGTTCCTCAGACACATCTGTCCTCTGTCACCTATCATTGGAAGCTGCCTCTTGTACCTCATAACGGCCTCACCCTCCACCAGCAGGTGGAAAGACCGCCACAGCGTCTCCGTCCTTGAACCGGATCTCCCCCTTTATGTCCTTAAGGTTCCTGCCGTTGATCAGGATTATCCTGTCCTTCCTCACCTCTCCTTTCTCATCAAAGATTTCCCTTCTGAAGTCCTTGCCGAGGATCTTGGAGGCGGCCTCGGCCAAACTCTCCAAGGTCTCGCCACATTCCAGCTGGACCTCCTTGGTCCCGTACTCATCCCTCAAGAATGCGAAGAGCTTCAGCGTGATCCTCATCGAGGGACTCTATCATTGAGATCTTTTTAAGTTTGTCTGTCTTCCTCTGAGATGAAGGCCACGATCTTCTCCCCCTTCGAGTACGCTAAGGCCATTCTTCTGGTGGTGTGAGCATAGCCGAATCTTCCAGCACTATCTATCAGTATGAGGCCTCCCAGACCACCAGTCCTCTCCTTCATGATCTTCAGGGCAACCTCAGCTGCGCTCTTAGGGTGCCCCGTCGAGTGAATCAGATCGACGGCGAGTTTCGAGAGCAAAACCCTCATAGTGCTCTCTCCATGTCCAGTAGCACTCGCCGCACCGACCAGGTTGTCAGCGTAAGCCCCACACCCTATGAGGGGGGAGTCGCCAACCCTTCCGACCATCTTGTTCGGAAGTCCTCCCGTTGATGTGGCAGCGGCCAGATCACCGTTTGAGTCCATGGCAACAGCCCCAACAGTGGAGAATATGTAACTGGACCTCTTTCCCTCTCTTCGAAGGTTTTTCCATCTCTCTACCTCTCTCTCCACGATGAGCTCCGATGGATCCACCAGACCAAGGCCAAACCTCTCGGCTAGCCTCTCAGCCCCTTCAGACACGAACATGTGGAACTCCGTTCTCTCCATCACCAGACGAGCCAGTCTGATCGGGTTTCTTACCCTCCGAACGGAGGCCACGGAGCCGAATTTTAGGGTCCTCCCATCGACTATCATGGCATCGAGCTCCACAAAACCCTTCTCGTTGAGAAAGGAACCTACTCCAGCATCAAACGCAGGATTGTCCTCCATATATGATACTGCCTGCTCTACTGCATCTAAAGCCGATCCTCCAGAATTTAAAATGTTGAGACCAAGACCTGCTGCTTTCCTGACTCCATTGAGGTGGGGTTTCATCAGATCATCTGATATTGACCATGCTCCACCGTGCACTATGATCCTTGGCTTCACATCCGTTCGTCCTCATCCGGGTTTATTAAGATTTGGATCTCCTCATGCTCTTCTTGGACAATCTACACCTCTTTTACTCGTCTTTTCACCAGAAGATTGGTGACTATCATTGTATGCCGAGGATCGGAGGTCATATTGTTCCAAGCGAAGAGCAGCATGGAAAAAGCAGTGGTTTAGTTTGTAGAGTATAATGGCCTCCAGGGGCGATTGTTGTGAAGAGGACAGCCACAAGGACCGTCCTCAGCCTGAGACATGTTCTATCCATCACCTTCAGAGGAGACTTTACCCTCAGTTTGATATCTCTTGCACAAGGCCTCTATGCTGTCCTTGAAGAAGAACCAGACAGAGAAAACGCCTATAGTTATGCCAACGCCCAGAGATATCCCCGATACTAGACCTGCCTTAACTTCACTGCTTAAGGTAGTGAGATCTATTATCACAGCAAGAACAAGAAGTAGTGAGACCATCAGAACAAGCCCCTTCGCCTTGTTCTCCATTTTCACCAGAGTTGTGATGGAGCTTATCCCGAATATGAAGACCGTTATCAGGAAGGTCACGCTCATCACCTTGGAGAGGTAGGAGGCGTACAGGTGGTAACTCGGATTTGAAGCAGGTATGAAGATGTTCAGGAGGATCGCCGAGAAGAGAAAGAAGAGACCTAGATCTACTAGAACTATGAAGGCTCTCTTTATGAGTGAGTAAAGGGAGGCTGCCTGATATCTCCTCAGAAGCTCCTCTACCTCTGCTACTCTAAGGAGCCAGAGAATGGCGGAGTTCATCATCTTCACGAGCGCTATGAAGAAGACGAAGAGCATTATCGATATTGCCACCCTTGGGAGGAGGCTTATCATGTCAGCGAGGACGAACTCAAAAGCCCTGGATATGTCCATCAGCACAGAAGGAACGCCAACTTGTATATAAGATACATCAGCATCACAATCACTGCCATCGCCACTATCCTGATCAGCAGCACTATCGCCTGCCTTGAGGTCTCCATCATCAAGGTGTAGCTGAAGATGCTTATGGACCTTATCAGTCGAGCATAACCTAGAGCCATGGGTTTCGATAGAAGGGTGGTCTCAGGTATGGCTATGATGACCAGCAAAGCCGCTACGGCCTTGAATGCTCCGGCCAGGATTAGGAGGAGGAGAGGTGATCTGAGGAGCATGCCTGCGATGGAGGCCATGGCCGTACCTATCAGGGTGGCCGCTGATATCATGACACTAGCCCTGGACGCTCCAAGCTCCTTGACATAGCTGGAGTATATCGAAAGAGCCATGAGGTTCGCTCCCACGAATGAAGCTGACATGAGAAAGGAGAGAACTGGATGGAACTGGGGCATAGCGATGAAGGGGATCAGGAAGGTGATTGCTGTGTTCAGCAGCACTGCCACCCTATGCCTACCATAGGTCGTCAAGAGATATGAGCCTAGGATTCCTCCTAAGGATCCAAAGAAGCTGAGCAGGCCTGCTAAGTAACTAGGAGCTCCTAAGTACTTGAGGTAAGGTATCCAAGCTATTCCTATGAGCCCTCCTCCTGTGAACATTATGGAGAGAAAGAGGAACGTTGTTGTGGTCTCGGCCTCAATGTCAAGCTTTGGCCTTGGTTTCTCAGGAACCTGAACTTCAGGTACGTTCAGGAAGATCAACAGGGCTGTGGATGTTAGGCCTGTAAATCCAGCGCTCAGATACGCTATGAAATATCCATCTATCGAAGGAAAAATCGCCAGAACTGCGGACATGAAGAAACCCGCCAGGAGAGCTGATGCTGAGCTCACAGCGCTCCTTCTGGAGAATATGTACTTAGTCCTGCCTTCGTTGGGTATAGACATTATTACGGAGTTAATAAGAGTTCCAACCACTACGGAGACACAGACAGCAGCTGCATAGGCCAAGGAAGTCAACCTCCAGTCCCAGATCATAAAAGGAAGGCTCATCCAAAAAATCCTCTCGGCAAAGTGAACTCCGAGTAGCTTGGGCTTCATCCTCCCTGAAATCAAGTTCGGCCTGTTGTAGAGGACGTAAGATAAGAAAGCTCCCGTCACAGCCGAGAAAAATACTACGATGGATATCTCGCTTAGTGTGAAGTCGTTGTAGCTGAGCATGACTATGAAGAGGCTCCTGGTCACCGTGACATAGAACCCGCCGAAAAGGGCTTCTGCTACCAGTATGACCCTCTCGTGTCTCCAGTCTGAGAGCCCTCTGGCTCCTATAGCTCCCGTTATGTGGCCCACCAAGGGCAGTTCTCGAGTCGACCTCATTTTTACTCTACTGAAGGGTTGCATCATTCCCGTTGGAAGCATGGACAAGCGCGGTCTTCGGATCCCGCGAAGCCCTGGAGGTTTCCAACAAATCGAAATTCATCACAAGGTATCCAGTAAACCACAATTGTCCCCGGACCATGCCTCCTGCTCCACCTCGACCACGCGTCTGGCTTCATCAGGAGTTGGCAGAGCTCCCCACCCCACGTCCTAGCAAGAGGCATGGGTTGCATCGGTGCATTCAGATCTTCGCTCCCGGGCCATATCTGGGACACTTGAGCTCTCTCTTGTCGGCTTGACAACATGCCTGGGAGGTCCTCAGCAGCTAGATCCATTTAAATTTAACTACAGTTCGTTCACCGACTGAAACTGGTTGCCCTGCTGCAGATTTCATGAAAAGTTTCTAAGTTGTGGTTGAGGATCCGTCCTGGCCATCCATCGCCTTCTTAACTCCTATACACACACCCGAGGGCCTCCCATCAGGTTTCATTGGATGGCTTCCAGACTCATCCCATCCTCACAATCCCGAGCAAAGCAGTCCAAAGCTGCCATCTCACGGAGATCCCGATGTCATGAAGGTCATCACGCTACGGACGTTATACATCACATGTGTGATCTCTCCCACGTATCCTCAGGAAGCCATCAGAATGGGGAACGCATATTTATTTTTGAGTCGTTTTTTCTTAGAAAAATGACGGAACTCCTATCCTTGGCTCTTCTCAGTTTCTTCGCTATAATAGCTCCCGTGACGGCTAGAATCAGCAGGGTTCCCTGCGTAGTTATAGAGATACTCCTGGGCATGCTCTTGGGAAGAACTCTCCTCAACTTAGTCGACATGAGCGGAGCGTGGACCTCTTTTTTGTTCGACTTTGGCTTGATCTACCTACTTTTCTTGGCAGGATTAGAGATAGACGTCAAGTTTCTCAGAAAGAATGCCGTAGATTCTCTCGTGATTGGTTCTGCCTCAACTCTGGTGCCTTTTGCCTTCGGATACCTCATAGGAGTGCTTCTTGACGTTGATCCCATGATATTGGGTGCTATATTCTCGACCACCTCTGTGGGAATTGTGCTTCCAGCAGCTAAGGAGATGGAGGAGAGCATGGATGATCTTCTATCCTCAAAAAAACCGTTCTCGAAGCTCCTGGTAGGAGCCACCGCAGTGTCGGACATGGGAAGCATGCTGATTCTCGCCTTCATAGTCCAGAGCAGGAGCGGTAACCCGAACATGATACCCCTTATGCTCTTATCAGTTTTGCTCATGATCCCATCCTTCAAGGCTGTAAGAGCTTATTCTCGGGTTGTTCACAGGATACAGGATCTGGAAAAGAAATACCATTTCACAACGAGATTGGCCATGATCGTGATGATAGTCTTCGCTGCTTTGGCAGAGGCCATGGGAGTTCACGCTGTTGTAGGATCTTTTTTCGCAGGTATGCTTGTCTCTGAGCTTACAGAGAGTTCAGAGGATCTCTTGAGAAATCTAACTTCATTCGGATACGCTCTTTTCTTGCCCATGTTCTTCCTGATAGCTGGAGCAAAGATAGATCTCCCCTCTGCCCTCTATGGAGGAGATCTCCTTCTTCTCCCAATTTTTCTGGTGTTCAGCTTCTTGGGCAAACTGGGGAGCACCTACGTCGTGGCTATCAAAAGAGGGCTTGAAAGAGAGGCCGCACTCGTAATGGGAACCTTCATGTGGGCAAAGCTCAGCCTGACAATCGCCGCTGCCGAGGCTGGCCTTAAGCTGGGGATGATAGACATATCGCTCTACTCGACTCTCGTCGTGTTCGCTCTGTTGACTGTGATTCTGACTCCAATAATGGCCAAGGCCCTGGTAAGCAAATACGCATCATTCGTAGCTGAGGTGGAGACCGTAGAGGAGGTGTTGTGATCAGGGCACCACACCTCTTATATCGTCCAGCGTTAGACCCCTCTCGATCAAAAATGATCTCAACCCATCAGTGACCTCGTTTATTACCTTTAGTCCCCTTCTCAAGGCTGTTCCAATTCCAACAGCATCAGCTCCTGCCATGATCATCTCGGCAGCGTCTCTCCAGTTCTCCACACCTCCCGTTCCGATTATGGCCGCACCTGGAAGGGTTTTTCTTATCTCATAAATAAAGCGAACTGCCACAGGTCTCACAGCAGGACCTGAGAGGCCTCCAACCACTCCTCCGAGCACCGGTCTCAGGAGGTCCACGTCTATAACCATGGCCTTCAGGGTGTTCACTGCTGTGAAGCCGTCAGCTCCAGCTTCGCTGAGAGTCCTCACGAAGGATGGGACATCCTGAACGTGGGGGGTGACCTTTACCAATATAGGTACATCGACCTCCCTGTCGATCGATCTCACAAGCTCCACAGACTTGTTTATCAGATTTATCCCTATATCCTGGACGTTGGGGCACGATGTGTTGACCTCGACAGCTGAGGCTCCAGATTCAACCAGGAGGGAGGCCATAGTCTTGGCCTCCTCAGCTGAGGTCGGAGCGATGCTTCCTATAATGGGCACCGACATGTGGGGGACAGCAGATCTTATCTCCTCGCACATGAGCTCAATCCCGGGATTCGGAATTCCCATAGAGTTCACAAGGCCGAACTCAAGCTCCACTATGTTTGGTAGGGGATTTCCAGATCTAGGCCTCAAGGTCACGGATTTCGTGGTCACCGCCCCTGCTCCCTCCCTATCAAGCCGTAGAAACAATCCTCTGCTGATGCCGAGGATGCCGGAAGCTATCACAATGGGATTTCTCAGTTTAACTCCAGCTAGATCGACTTCTAACAAACCTCTCCCTCCTGACTATCTCCTCGGCTGTTTTGACGGGATTCTCCGAGGAGAGGATAGCCCTGCCAACTATCTCGAAGTCAGCTCCACACCTCAGAGCCTCTCCTGGAGGAGCTCCCTGCTTTATAACTCCAGGAGAGATTATCGGGAGGTCAGTGAGCTCTCTCACCCTCCTTATCTGTTCCGCTTTGGTGGCGCCGATCACCAGCCCATCTATCCCCACCTCAATTCCATAGGAGAGCAACCTCTCCACGTTCTCCTCGAGGAGGGGGGCTCCGTGGCTCATGATCAGGACACCTATCATGTCCGCCCCCCTGCGGTGAGCCAGTTTAATGGGTTCCTCCAAGCTAAAGGGAAAAATATGGGCGATCACACAATCAAATCCCTTATTCAGAAGTTTTTCTACCAAAAAGGAGTTTATGAACGGAACGTCAGCCATCTTTATGTCAGCTATTCTGTAATCCGTGCCCATCCTGGCAGCAGCGTCCAGACCTATCTCGAAGATCAACGGAAGGCCTATCTTCACGGCTACTACGAAATCGGACAGTCTCCTGATCAGATTGTAGTTGACCGGATGATCAACAGCCAGTATGAGTTGAGAGCTCTTCTCACGAGAGATCTCCATGAGACGGGAAAGTAGCATAAGGAAAAGTATCCAGCTCAAATAAAAAACCTATAAGCTCCTCTCCTCCACCATCTGGAGGAGCTTGAAAATGTCATAATTCTCTATAACGGGGATGCCGGACTCACTCAAGAGGAACTTGCACTCTTCGGGAGCACTTTTCACCAGCACCACATAGTCCATACCTGTATCTATCTTCTTAACAGAGATCGCAAGGGCCTTCTTAACTGTCAGCTCTCCGTCCAGTATTATAACTGCCAGAGGACCCTTCTTTGTGTTCACCAGGAAATTGACCTGGTGATGAACAGAGGAGGACCCTACTACCGAGTAGTCGACGTTGAAAGGAATTCCCCTCTTTCTGAGCTCCTCGGAGATCTTCTCCTTTATTAGATCAGAGTCCAGAATCTCAGGTGGGGACATCTTGCTAACTACCTTCTCCTCATGAACCTATTCGGCCATCTCTGTTCAATTAAGAACATCCCCATCGCAAAAATATTAAAACTGAGCTACTGTGATTGATTGTAGACTCACTTAAAACATAAACGTTTTGCTTGGAATATTAAAAGTAGATTATTTCTATGAAACTCATTGTCTTGACATCAAAGTTCATCGGTTTCCGATGCCAGTTGGGTTGATTCGATGCTCATAGAGCCTCTCGCCTTTGACAGCATGGGCGTTCGAAGCATGGCTACATTCATCAGGACAAGAGATCTCGGGATTCTGATAGATCCAGGAGCTGCCTTAGGTCCGAAGAGATATGGTCTGCCGCCCCATCCATTGGAAATCCAGACTCTAGAGCTTTTGTCGAGGAGGATAGAGAAGAAGGCTCTGGAATCTGATGTCATAGTGGTGACTCACTACCACTACGATCACCACAACCTGGGGGATAGAATATCTCTGGACGTGTACAGGGGGAAGATCCTCTTCATAAAGGATCCGAACAATATGATAAATTTTAATCAAGGAAAAAGAAGAGCCCCTCTCTTCCTGGAGAAGATCAGAGATCTTCCAGCCAGGATAGATGTGGCTGAGGAGAACTCGCTGAGGGTCGGGGACACCGTGGTGAAGTTCTCCAAGGCAGTCACGCATGGTGCCGACGCCAGGTTGGGCTATGTGGTCGAAGTCTACGTCTCAGATGGCAAGACCAGCTTCCTCCACAGCTCGGATGTGGAGGGTCCTGTCAACGAGGAGCAGGTGGAGTTCATCCTGGAGATGAACCCAGAGGTCCTGTTCCTCGACGGACCCATGACCTACATGCTCGGCTACAGGCTTTCACAGGACCACTTGAGAAGGTCCGTGAAGCTCGTTGAGAGGATAGTCGATGAGACAGACGTGAGAAAGATCGTGTGGGATCACCACCTGCTCAGGGATCTCCACTTCCGAAGTAAGATAGCAGGCGCTCTTGAGCACGCTTCAGGGAGAGGTGTGAAGATCATGACAGCTGCCGAGTTCCTAGGTGAGAGAAACCATCTGCTGGAGGCCCGAAGGAGGGAGCTTTACGGCAGATAGATCCTCCTCCTTCGAAGGGGACATCACGTTGGAGGAGCTGAGCGATCCACCATCCCCGGAGACAACGATTTTTAGTATTTGAGACGATCGATCTGTCGGTGGTTTCATTTGCACTTTGACAAGATGAGAAAGCTCGCATCTCTCGGAGCAGATTTAGGAGCTGAGTTTGTCGAGATGAGGTATGAACGAGCTCAGGGGGTAACTGTCCTAGCCGAGGACGAGGTTGTAAGGGTTCTGTCCTATGGAGAAAGCGAGGGATTCGGTATCAGGGCTTTCTTCAAGGGAGCTTGGGGGTTCTCCTCCACACAGAGGTTGGATCTATTGGAGGAAAGTCTTAGAAACGCCGTCAAATTGGCCAAACTTTCTTCAAAGATGAAGAAAGACGTTTTCGAGATGAGGGGGTGTTACTTAGTGGGGCACTCCAAGCTCTACGCTAAGATAGATCTAGAGGACGTGAGCATGGAGGAGAAGGCAAAGCTTGTCCTGGAGGCACAGAGAGCTGGGAGGAAATTAGACAGGATCAAGAGCATAACGACCAGGTATTCTGACGAGAAGGTCCACAAGGAGGTCGTGAACAACTTCGGAGTGGAGACCTCCTTGGACACGTCTCGAGTCAGCTTCATGACCAGGTCCTATGCCAGCGAGGGAGGGATCACGGAGAGAGCCATGGAGACGGCAACGGGCACGGGGGGTTATGAGATAGTCCTGGAGGGTGATCCCCTGGGAAAAGCTGAGGAAGCTTCGAGGCGAGCGATTGACCTTCTTTCGGCTAGATCAGCTCCTTCCGGAAAATTCAAGGCGATATTAGATCCGAAGTTGGGTGGAGTCTTCATCCACGAGGCCTTCGGTCATGCCAGCGAGGCGGATCTCGTCTTGGCTGGAATGAGCCTTTTGGAAGGAAAGGTGGGACAGAAGATTGGAGCGGAGCTAGTCCAAGTGATCGACGATCCGACAGTGGATGGGCTCTTCGGAAGCTACAGCTTCGATGATGAGGGAATGCCTGCCAGGCGGAAGGTGATCGTGGAGGGGGGAGTTCTGAAGGGATTCATGCACAACCTGGAGAGCTCGTCCCGCATGAACTGTGAGAGCACCGGAAACGGGAGGACCTGCTCCTATGACGCCCCCCCTATAGTCAGGATGAGCAACACTTTCATAGATCGAGGGGATAGCTCGTTGGATGAGATGTTGTCTGAGATGAGGAGAGGCATATATGCCTTAGGTTCTCTCTATGGCTACACGAACCCGGCCAAGGGACAGTTCATGTTCAAGGCGGAGGAGGGATGGCTCGTCGAGAAAGCTGAACTCAAACAGAGGCTAAGAGAGGTTGCCCTCTCCGGAGACATTCTCAGCATGCTGATGAACGTGGAACTCGTAGGAAAGGATCTATCTTTCCAGGGAGGATACTGTGGCAAAGACGGACAGACTGTACCCGTATCGATAGGATCTCCACACGTCCTCGTCAGAGAGGTGGTGTTCGGTGGAATGGGATGAGGTTATAAGGAAAGGAATCAGAGAAGTCGATCAGGTCGAGATATACGAGGAGAAATCCCGTATAGTAGTAGTCGACGTTGAGAAAGGAGAAATCAAGCGGGCTGAGGCCAGCTTCTCTTCGGGAGTTGGTATCAGGGTTCTGAAGGATAAGCAATTGGGTTTTGCCTATGGAAACACGGGAGCGGTGGAGAGAGTACTGGAGAAGGCCATAAGGGGATGTAAGGCCAACAGAGAAGATCCAAACCTTCCAGGCTTCACCCCTGAATCGAAGCCGAGCAGTGCGGAAGATCTGTTCGACCACAGATTGGATGAGATAGAACCCGATGAGGTGTTCGATCTGGTTGGCGCCATGGTCGAGGCCTCGAGGATATCAGACAAGGTTTACTCTATCTCGGCCAGCATGGAAATCGCTTCAACTCAGATAACCGTGGTCAACTCGGAGGGCTTGGATCTCACGGAGAAGAGGACCACGCTCTCTGCTGGATGCTATGTATCGTCCAGAGATGGAGATAAAGCCAGCACTGGATCTGAGATCGGTGAGGGAAGGTCTTTAGACTCTGTAGATCCCGAGTTCATAGGGAGAACTGCTGGAGAAAGAGCCATAGCATCTCTGAACTCCGTTCAGGCAGAAACCGGCGAATATCCGATGGTCATATTACCCAGAGCTTCTCCTAAATTCCTCGGTTTCTTAGTTGGTTCTGCTGCAAGCTCCGATAATTTACAGCATGGCAGAAGCTTTTTAACTGGAAAGCTCGGAACCGCGATAGGTAGGTACGAGATATCTCTCGTAGATGATGGTCTACTCGCAGGAAGGCTTGGAAGCAGGAGCTTCGATGATGAGGGCACGCCCACTAGGAGAACCTATGTTGTGAGAGGCGGGATCTTTGAGAGCGCTATCTACGACAGGTACACTGCTCACAAAGAAGGAAGAGAGAGCACCGGAAACGCCAGAAGGTCTTACAGCTCCATACCCAGCGTGGAGCGCAACAACGTGGTTCTTTTGGCGGATAGGTTGTCCGGTGATGATGTGATGGACGTCAGGAGGGGCATTCTCCTGATAAGCACAGGAGATAGCCCGAACCTAGCTAACGGAGAATTCTCAGGGTTGATAAGCGAAGGATTTCTGATAGAAAACGGGGATGTGGCCAGGGGTCTCAGGGGAACCAACTTCTGCCTGAGTCTGCTGGACTTTCTGAAGAACGTAGAGGTCGTGGGAAAGGAGGTGAGGGATATTGCGGGAGTGATATCTCCTCCCATAAGGGTAGGAAAAGTGAGGATAGCTGGCTCTTAGACATCAAAGTAGTAGTTTCTCTCCCAATCGCTCACATGAAGCCTTTCCTCTAAGATCTCCTTCTCCTTTATCTTCACATACCTCTCGAAGATCTTATCCCCGACAGCTTGTATTAGGACCTTGTCTTTCAGGGCGTAACTCATCGCCTCCTCCAAGGATCCGGGGAGTGTGTCCACGGAGTCTCTCGCATGGTAGAGATTGTCCTCGTAGGGTTCACCTGGATCGAGCTTCTTTTCTACTCCATCCAAACCGGCCGCGAGGACGGCTGAGAGCAGGAGGTATGGATTGCTTGAGGGATCAGGTGCTCTGTACTCTATCCTGTGGGAGCTGCTTTCGTTGGCCACGGGAACTCTCACCAGAGCGGATCTATTTCTATATCCCCAGGCTATGTAGACAGGAGCCTCAAACCCAGGAACGAGCCTCCTGTAGGAGTTCACAGTGGGAGAGGCGAAGAACGCCAGGGCCTTGGCATGACCCAACACTCCAGCTAGGAAGTTCAGTGCTAGATCCGACAGCCTTCCGTTCTCTCCGGAGAAGAACATGTTTTCGTCGTTTTTGAAGAGGCTAAGGTGAAGATGCATCCCCGATCCGTTCATCCCCTCAAATGGCTTCGGCATGAAAGTGGCTCGAAGGCCCAGGTCCGAGGCCACCTTCTTTATGGCAACCTTATACGTCAGTATGTTGTCCGCTGTCCTCACAGCTGAGCTATACCTGAAGTTTATCTCGTTCTGTCCGGGAGCCACTTCGTGGTGCATCACCTCCGGTTGAAGTCCGAGATTCCTCAGCTCCTCAGCAAACTTCATCCTGAGCTCGAGCATGTCATCAAAGGCATGAAAGTATCCTGCCGAATCGTACGGCTTACCTTCCTTGAGGAGGAAGAACTCTACTTCCGCCCCAACCCGGAAGTCCATTCCAAGCTTCCTTTTGAGCTCCTCAACATTTTCCTTAAGTTTTATTCTTGGATCTATTCCTGTCGGATCCACAACCTCAGCTGTGACCATGGCGACCTTGCCCCCGTTCAGGGAGGTCACACACAACGTCTCTGGATCCCCTCTCACAACTATATCGGATTCTTCTATCCCCGTCATGGCGACGGAGGATCCGTCCACGTCTATGCCTTCCGTGATCAGTTGGTCATAGAGTTCCTTTGTTATCGTGAACATCCTCACTCTGCCGGATATATCGCAAAACCTCACGACGACGTATTTCAAATCTCCAGGAAGGGCTTCCATATCTCGGTGAAAAAGCAGTTAGATATATAAATATCCCTGAAAAATATACTAAAGAACGGGAGGCTTTTCCTCTGATAGGAGCGCTCTCCGGAGTCCTTCACTAAAAAATCTTTTTTAGCGGTAAAATGTTTGTTTTTGTGTGAGCGAGCACTACCTCCTGGAGGTTCCTTCTGGTAAGCTTTACCGGATCGTTCTCGCAAAACCGGAGGCGGTAAGAGCCATATCATCTAGAACTGCTGTGAAAATACTAAAGGAACTAGCTAAACCTACTTACGCCTCCGATCTAGCAGCTAGATTGGGCATAAATGAGCAAAACGTGTATTACCACATCAGAAGGCTGAGGAAGTTTGGATTGCTGGATCTGGTCAGGGAGGAGGAGAGAGGAGGAGCTATCGCCAAGGTCTACAGAGCCAAAGCAGGGATAGTGGCGGTCAAACTGTTTGATACAGAATCAGAGAGGAAGATCTCGGGAAGAGTTGAGCCGGGTCCTCTGAGACCGTTTATATCAAACGGACGCTTGAACGCCGAGATCGTCATAGGCAGCCCCGAACCTCACGGCAAGTACAGATCTCCAGCCTCAGATGGCTTCGTCGCCATAGCTCTAGCGATGTTTTTGGGGAGCTTCCTCAGAGAGATAAGGTTCCCGGTGTACAAGCTGGACACCCAGGTTCGGGAGGTGGATCTGAGGGGCAACCTGATACTGGTCGGGGGTCCCAAGGCCAACATGATATCCAACTCGGTGAACAATGAAATGCCCGCCAGGTTCGAATTCTCCGAGAGCAGAAGGGAGTGGCTGATCAAATCTCGAACCAGGGTTCATGCTGGGAAGAGGATAGGGCTCATAGTTAAGGAGAGAAACCCTTTCAACCCTGAGAGCAGTGTTCTCCTTCTGGCAGGCACTGGCTTCAGGGGAAGTGCTGCAGCTGTGATCGGACTTCAGAAGTACTTGAATCTACTGAAGGATAGCAGAGCTCTCATAGTCGCCGGTCTGGACTCGGACGCTGATGGAATCATAGATGACTGCGAGCTCCTCGAGGTCGTGCGCTGAGGAAAGAATTTTATGTTTTTGAATGAGATACTGCGTGATGAAGCACCTGGATGAGCCTCGCCATCTCAAGGACGGTCTAAAGCTCCTAATGTCGACTTCATCGGGAGCCACTGCTGTCTGGTACGGCAACAAGATCCAGAGCTACATATACAGGGGATGGAGGGATGAACTGGAGAAGAGAGGAATTAGCTGGAGATCCTTCCTCAGGGTGATGTCAACGTTGACCAATACCCTGGAGAAGTGGGTTAAGGACGAGATGTCTTGGGAGGAACTCCTCTCGCTTGTTGAGAAAGCGCTTAAGGTTGAGACGAGGAGTTCACTCGAGGAATACCTCGTGGGATGATTCTTTTCGGCTAGAACCAGATAATAGCCACATGAGGCCTTCATGAGTGGAGGTAAGATTCAGCTAGGGGCTCAGACACCAGATCTGGTGAGATGTGTTGCGGGGAGACTCATCACGGATGAGAATGGGTCAACATGCCCAACATGGGCGTGGACGTGGTGGTAAGAGGACTCATAAAACATCGCTCCCATTCATCGCTAGGAACATATCCAGACGCAGACCAAGGGCCCGCACGGTAGCTGCGCCCAGCTTAGAGATCGTGGTCAGAAGGCTCATGTTCACGTGAAGAGTAGATCTTGCACTTTTCTTCCAGAGAACATAGACAGGAAGAGATCCTTGGAAGGACAGTGGATCATCTTAAAGCCAAAGGATTGATCTCTGGGGATAAAACGATCTTCTCCGCTGGACTTCCCTTCAGCCATAGGGAAACCAGCATGTTCAGAATTGTGGAGGTCGGTGAAGGCTTCGACTAAGGCCGCTCTTGATCAAAAAGATTGACGAGGATGAAATTTAAAATAGATCAACCGGTTTCCTTGAGGTTGAATGAAGGAGAAATGGGCTCTAGTGCTCCTACTGCTGATATCGACAGCGTCACTCCCTTTTCTTAGGTTAAGCGCTGATGAAGGTCTGAAGTTCAAACCTGTGTACGATGGAGAGGTCATAGCGGGCAACAACCTCACCCTGTACATACAGGTCAGCAATCCAACCAACGAGACGGCTGTGATATCAGAGATCTGTGTTGTCAGCGAGAACAAAACGGCCCTTTGGATCTCCCCGGGAGAACTACTCAAGACGACAGTCGAACCCGGTGGGATCTCCACTATAGCGGTCTATCACGCCTACACAAGCGAGAAGGCGCGTGGAACGGTTAAAATATCGATCAACGTGTACTACGCTCTAGGAGAGGTCAAAAAACTCTACTCCACTGAGGTATCGTTTCTGATCTTGGAGCGCAATGCCCTGAGCTTCGGGCTCAGGATTGCCTACCTTCAGATGAAGGTCTCTAATCTGACGAAGAAGCTCGGGATCCTCGACTCCATCAAGGCCAACCTCAGCTTTTTTGGAGTGAAACCCTCGACCTTGGAGTCCTCTATGTGGAGGATAAGAGATTGCCTTGTCACCGTGAACCAGTCCATTCAAGAGATGAAGTCTCTCCTCAAGGAAGGCTCCTACGATGAACTCTCCTCGAAGCTCAATGAGAGCGAGAGAAGGATGACTTCATGCGAGAACCTCTACACTTCTGCTCTGATGAAGGCTCAGAGGGAGCTTTCCAATGCGGAAGCTCAGGCGAAGGAGATGGCGGAGTCTTCGACCCTGGAGGTCAGAAACATCATGTATAAAGTATGGAAGGACTTCTATGAGCTCAAAAAGAGAGCGAGGAACTACATCAGCTATAAGGAGGTAAACAAAACGCTTGAGGAGATATCCGCGGACTTGAGCAAAGCGGCAAATCTATCCAATGTCAACGAAGAGGCTCTGAAGTCCGGCAGATATATGGATTCCCTCAGGATCACTGAGGAGATGAGGAAGCTCCTCTCCAATGCAACCAAGAAGGTAGGATCCTGCTATCACGAGATCAGAAGGATTGAGGAAAAGACTAGATCCGAGGAGCTGTTGAGAAATGCTAGAGATGCTGTGGACAGGTGCAGGTGCTACCTCAGCATGCTGGGTGTACAACTCGGATCTAGGGCTAAGGAGAGAGTTGAGGATATGAACAGAACGCTCAAGGAGCTCGATTACAAGCTCAACGTATCAGCAGAGCTGATAAAGTCCGGAGATTATGACAAGGCAAGGAACATATCTCTTGAGGTTTACCGTGAGGCGGCCAACCTGCTATCCGAGATGGTTTACATGAAATACAGCACTGGAGCTCTCGGGCAGCAAAGCAACGCTACTGGGAAGATGATCTCCGGACATGGATCAGCGTTAGTTCTCGTCATGACTTTTCTAGCTCTGTTCGCTGTGGTTGCCTCAGGGCTTGTGATGGCGCTGAGAAAGACCGGGAGCTAATTTAACTTCCTCCTTTTTGGGTTCTGATCCTGGTCACCTGAACTCACACATTCCTACCCTTCTCATCAATCAGCTCACCCCTGAACAGGTGCAAGATGTCTCATTGAACCACGCAAGGTGAAGGTGGTGACGAAAAACTCGGTAGCCCGGTTGAAGCTCTTCCTTATGGTTTGCTGACAGGTTACCGTGAGTGAAGTAGAGAGTTTCCCTATGACATTATGTAAAAAGTTGACTTCCCAAAGTCTTTCTGGTGATCGACTTGCTGGTGGGCGTTATTTCCGACACACATGATAACTTCAGAGCTGTTAGATCAGCTCTTGAGGTGTTCAGGAGAAGAGATGTAGACATAATCGTCCACTGTGGGGATTTCATCGCTCCGTTTACCCTCAAAATGTTTGGAGAATTGGGAACTAAGCTCATAGGGGTTTTTGGGAACAACGACGGAGAAAAGATTCTCCTGAGCAGGATCTCATTGGAACTGGGGTTCGAGCTTATGGATCAGCCCATGGTGAAGGAGATCTCCGGGATCAAGGCCTTGATCATGCATGGATGTGGGGGTGTGGAGAGAACAGCTAAGCTGGCCGAAGAACTGTCGAAGAGCTTTGATCTAGTTTTGTATGGACATACTCACGCGATCGATGTGAGGAGGATCGGGGAGTCGTTGATCCTCAACCCAGGTGAGGCTCATGGGCTTCTGAGTGGGAAGGCTACGGTGGCCCTGTTGGAAGTGCCCTCCTTCTCAGTCGAGATGGTGGAGATATCCTTCTGAGGTGGGGAATATCATCAAGAGACCTGACTGTTCATATCAAAGGTAGAGGGCTGGTGCTCGTGAAAGGAGACATAACCGATCCGGATGTCGATGTGATAGTCAGCGCTGCCAACCAGACAGCTCGGGTTTGGAGGTGGTGTCACCGGAGCGATAAGGAGGAGAGGAGGTCCGGAAGTACAGAGGGAGTGTGAGAAGGTGATGAAGAGGAGAGGTCCTCTGAAGGTTGGAGAAGCAGTTCTGACAGGGGCTGGTGTTGAGGGCCAAATACGTGATTCATGCTGTGGGTCCAATCTATGGAGAAGAGGATGAGGAGGCCAGGTTGAGCTTAGCCGTCCTGAATAGCCCTAGGTCGGCTGATGACGTGAGCGCTGATAGCATAGCCTTTCCAGCGATCTCCATCGGAGCGCATAGGTATCCTTTGAGGGGCTATGCCAGGACGATGCTCCTCATGCTCACAGACTACCTACGCAAGGGGAAAAATAAAGAAGGTGGTTCATCTCTACACAGAGGATGCCTCCTCAGTGTTTGAGGAGGAGCTTAGGAGGTTGATCGGGAGTGGAGATAAAGATCAGAGAGCTTACCAAGCCTGAGGAGTTTAAGGAGTGCATGAAAATCCAGCTTGCTGTTTGGGGAATGCCACCTGAGGAGATAGTTCCTCACCACATAATGAGGTCCGCCGCCAAGTTCGGTGGGCTGGCGATAGGGGCTTTCGATGGAGAGAAACTAGTGGGATTTGCCTTTGGGCTTCCAGGAAGGTATGAGGAGAGACCGGTCCACTACTCTCACATGGTAGCTGTCCTCCCGGAGTACAGGGGCAAAGGCATAGGATTTCAACTCAAACTTAGGCAGAGGGAGATCGTCATGGAGCAGGGTTTTCACCTCATGATATGGACCTTCGACCCCCTCCAAGCCATCAACGCCTGGTTCAACCTCAGAAAGCTTGGAGTAATCTGCAGGAGATACTACGTCAATTATTACGGTTCGATGGACGACAAGCTCAACCGAGGCATGGAGACAGACAGGCTCTTGGCTGAGTGGTGGCTCACAAGCCCAAGAGTTGAGAGAAGGATCAGAGGTATGCCTGGAGGGGATGTGGAAGGATGTCCTGCCATGGAGGTTGAGGAGAGAGCGGGCTTCCGGGTTCCGATGAGGTTCAAATACAACCTCGACTGCGGCAGGGTCCTGGTGGAGATTCCAGCGGACATAGTCGGCATTAAAAGGAGGAGCCTGGATGTGGCGAGGAAGTGGCTTGTTGCTCTGAGGGATGTGCTTCTGGCGTACCTCAACAGAGGATATGTCGTCGGCAACGTCGTGAGGAGGGAGAGGCTCTATTATTACCTCCTCGTCAGAGCTTCACTGGAGGAGCTGTTGCTCTGAAGCCTTCAGCCACTTCTATGGGACAGATCTCACCATTCACAATCTCAGTCATCCCTTTCTCCGTTGGGATTTTGGTGAAAATCAATTCGATGGCTCAGAAGTCCTTCTTAGTAGTTGTAGCATCTCTCTAGCGTTGTCCAGCATATCGTGGTTGTTATTGAAGAACACGTAGATCTCCTTCCCATCCAAGGAGAAGAGGGTGTCCCTCACCTCCTTCAGCTCCCTTTCGGTATACCGATGCGAGTACCAAAAACTTCTTCCATGCATCCTTAAGTAGGTATACCTGGAGCTCCTGGCATAGAAGAGAAACTCCGGAGAATCAACAGACACGACAGTTATGTCCTCCTCCCTAGCAGCATCCACCCATTCCTCACTGAACCAGCTTTTGTTTCTCCACTCAACAGCCATCTTGGGGCCTAGGTCAAATCTGGAGCTGAATGAGGAGATCCTCCTCCAGAACTCCTCCGATGCCTTCACCGACGGAGGCAACTGAAACAGATAGAAGTAGATCCTGTCATCCATCTGATGAAACAGCTCCTTGAACTTGCTGAACATCTCATAGGAACTCTCTTTAAGTTTTCTTCTATGAGTTATTGATCTGTGGACCTTTATGCTCCACCTAATTCCCTCAAACTTCGACCAGGAGCTCACCATGGACCTGAAGGGAAATCTGTAAAAGCTGGAGTTCAGCTCAACAGCGTTCAATCCAGAGCAAGCATGATACCACCTGAATCCATCCGGGTTCCAGTTGTAGCTCCATCCGCTAGTTCCCACGAAGTACATTCCTCTCGATAGGCGTGCCTAGCTTTTTAACCTCTTTCTGACTGAGAATGAGGGATCATGAGGTACAGTCTGATGGACCTTCTAGCATGTCCCCACTGCAAGAACTTTCCTCTCAGACTTTATGTGATAAGCAAAAAGGAGAGGAAGCCTATTCTAGATTTCTGCGAGGTTTTCTGCTCCTTCACTGGCGGAAAACCCGATCGATCCATGTGCGGGGAATGTGGGAAAGTGGAGATAGAGGAAGGGGTGATAATCTGCGAGAGATGTGGGCGATGGTTTCCCGTAACAGACGGGATTCCGATAATGCTTCCTGACGGTTTGATAGATGAGTATAGAAAAAACTTTGAGAAGAAGCATGGAGTCATCCGCAGATTGTTGAAGAAATTGGATGGGGAGGGGTGACTTGTTCAAGGTTTCGAGCCCTTTGCTCCGTAGCAGAGGCTCTTCATCAGGTTGCGATCTCTAGTAGATGGGCTGAGAAGATTGGTTGAGCACCGCGTTGCTCCAAGAACTGGAAGGAACGATCTATCCATGAGCTCTGAGAGATGGTGCTCCCTCAAGGGAGTAGCTGTGAGCTGATGAGTTGGATTTAGCCAAATTTTTATTGTTTACTCTGATCGGAGGGTAGATCGGTGATTCCCTTCCGGATGTAGATGTTGAGCAGGGATTGAGATGGTCAAGACGGTGAGCTTAGCTTTACTTCCACCAGGAACCGTTGCCAAGGTGGTGAGCATATCAGGAGGTTACGGCAAGATTCGCAGGCTTTTGGAGATGGGCCTCTCTCCCGGAACACTCATAAGGGTTGTGAGTAACTCTGCTGGCCCCGTCATAATTGAGGCGAGGGGTGTCACGATAGCTCTCGGCAGAGGACTAGCCAGAAGCCTCATTGTGGAGGTGGTAAATCTTGAGAATCCTGATGGCTCTGGCAGGTAACCCAAATGTGGGCAAGAGCACGCTCTTCAATAGACTCACCGGGGAGACGGCTCATGTGGCTAACTGGCCAGGGGTTACTGTGGAGCTTAAGGCAGGGCGCCTGAGACATCATGATCTGGACATAACAGTGGTTGACCTGCCGGGGGCATATGGGCTCTCATCTGGAGACGAAGCCGAGTCCGTTGCCCAGGAGTTCCTCCTCAAGGAAAAACCAGACGTTGTTGTAATAGTGTTGGATGCCACGTCTCTACACAGAAGCTTGTACCTGGCCATTCGTATTCTGGAGATGACGAGAAAAGCTGTTCTAGCGGTTAACATGATGGACGTCGCGAGGAGAAGAGCGATACATGTGGATCTAAGTGGGATATCCGCAGTCCTTGGTGTTCCGGTGGTGGGCACCAGCGCCATAAGGGGTGAAGGTCTGGGCTCGTTGCTCGACAGAGCCATAGAGGTCTCGCTTTCCAAGGAGAAGCTCAAGCCCCTGAAGATAGACTACGATGGACTTGACCCATACATAGCCGAGATCGAGAGGATCTTGGAGGACGAACTAAAGGAACTTCCTCGAAGATTTGCAGCTGTGGCCGTGTTAGAGGGCAACGAAAGGATCCTATCTCTTCTGAGCGAGGAAAAGAGAGCACATGTCCTGAAGATAGTTGATAAGGTCAGAAGAGAGCTGAAGGAGGATCCCTCCGTGATAGCCATAGAGTCCAGATACAGGTTTGTGGATCTCCTGCTGAGGGACAGGGTAAAGGTCACGAGGCTCGTCAGCCCATCTATTGCTAAGAAGATCGATAGAGTCCTGCTTCATCCAATCGTGGGTCCTTTCACTTCCTTCCTCCTGATGTTATCCCTCTTCGGGGCAGTGTTCTCCCTGAACATGGGGTTTCCTCTCAACGTGATCCTCTCATACGCTGGCCTTCCACATCTCTCATCTCTCCTGGAGAAGCTTAGCCTTTCAGGAATCATAGGGCAGTTTCTCGATCTCCTATCGGAGCTCCTAAGAAGCCGCCTGATGATGATCTCACCCGAATGGTTCGTGAGTCTTCTGACCGATGGAATCTTAGCTGGGGTTGGCAGTGTCCTTACCTTCCTTCCCCTCGTTCTTCTTGTGTTTTTGGCTCTTGGAGCTCTTCAGGACTCAGGCCTCCTGTCCAGGATAGCCGTCACTTTTGATAAGTTTCTGAAAAGGTTTGGATTAAGTGGAAAATCCGTGTTTCCAGCAATCCTTGGTTTTGGATGCAACGTTCCCGCTGTGATGGCAACCAGAGCCATGGATGACGACGTGGAGAGAACCTCTGTATCGCTGTCCATTCCCTTCATACCCTGTCAGGCCAGGCTCATAGTACTGGCTGCCATAAGCTCGTCGGTCTTCAAAGAACCAGTCGTACAGAGCTTCTTCATGATGAGCATGTATCTCCTCTCCCTCCTTGTGTTTCTAATAACCGCCAAGTTCATGAGATATCTTGTGAGAGGACCTCAGACACCCGAACTCCTCCTGGAGATTCCACCGTATCACGTCCCCAGCTTGAAGGTTGTCTGGTGGTATGCCAGAGTAAACACAGCTCACTTTCTGAGGAAGGCAGGAACCGTGATATTCGTCGTCACGCTGATCATGTGGGCTCTCCTTCACCTTGGTCCCTCAGGATACACAACCTCGATAGACAACTCGTTTGCTGCGATATCTGGAAGGGCGCTCTCGTTCATCGGAGCACCGATCGGCCTGGGAGATTGGAGAATAATCTTGACGTTAGAGGCAGGGTTTCTGGCAAAGGAAGCTGTTCTGAGCACGATGACCACGATCGCTGGAACGGCGAAGCTTTCAGAGGCTGTGAACGTTGTGCTTTCATCGGTCAAGCAAGCGATATCCCTTTGTCTGATAATGCTGATCTACGTCCCCTGTATAGCGACTCTTTCTGTCATGAAAAGTGAGGTCAAAAAAATCAAACTCGTGTTAGTAGCTATCTCCTACGAACTTCTCCTGGCCTATCTGATGGCCGCAGCCGCCTATCACCTGCTCTGATCTGCGGCCGCCACGGCAGCCGAAGCTATTATCATAACGCTCCCAACAAGCTCTCTGAAGGTCATGTCCTGATTAAGGAGTAGAGCTCCCCATATTACAGCGAAAGCAGGTTCAAGGGTCGACAGAATCCCTGCTCTGCCAGCCTCCACATACTTCAATCCCTCTGCATAGAGGACGTAGGGCAGGAGAGCCGTGAAGATTCCCAGATAGATGCAGAACTCCAAAATATTGATATTCATCGAAAGGAGGTCTCTGTGAAATGCAACCGCTGTCACCAGAAAGGCCCAGGGGAGAGGACCCGCTCCCACGTCCAATGAGGTCAGCTTCTCCTTTACCAGGTATCTGGAGAACATTATCAGACCTGCATATGTAAAGGCTGGCACGAGCCCTAAAGCCAGCCTGAGACTTAGATCCGTCGCCCCCTCCATCACGATAACGCCAGAGAAGGCCATCACCACGGATAAAATCTTTTTCTTAGTGAATCTCTCGTTTAGGAGGGGTTTAGAGGCGAGTACCACTATTACAGGAGCTAGATAAAGCAGGGCTGCTGCAGGACCCACTCCCAAGAGAAGTGATGAGATCTGGTACGAAACGAAGAGAGGTCCGGTAAACAGAACTCCTAGAAGAATCACCTTCCACTCAACGAATCTGATTCTCCTGAAAGGATGCACAGTTAAAGCTCCTAAGAAACCGAAAAGGGATCTAAATACAGCTAACTGCATTGGATTGGCGCCATACGGAACTGCTAATGCGCCAGCAACGCCTATGGTGCTCCAGAGGAGGGCCGCCCCTGCTATACACGCAATCCCCCTTCTCATGGAGGATCGCAACGGTTCTTCAGTGGTTATCTTTAAACATCGTACATCCAAATGCAAATGGAATTAGCGCCCTTTTAAAGCAGCTTCTCCAAGCTTCCATGGATTTCTCTCGTGATCTACGAAGTATGCCCATGCAGCACTAAAACACCTACTTCCAACAACAGCAGGCATCACTGCCAATCCAACCATCGCCAGACACATGGCAACAGCCAACCATTTAATAACTTCTTCATTCCAGTTTTCATAATATGCATTTTATAATTAATCATTTTTAAACCTTCTTCTTAAATTCAGTATACTTTTCCATGAAAACGTCTAAGCTCATATGAAGGTCTTCACGGATAATCTTCCTGAGTAAACCTCTTGGTATCCCCTTATTACCGTGCACCGGGATAGTGGTAACTCTACCGTCCTCTGACTTTAGCCTTACGTGAGACCCTTTCATTCTTACAGGTTTAAATCCCAACCATTCAAGGAATTTGAGTAGATCTTGCTTTTATCAGTGGTAGCCTTTGCATACTCTATTTCCACCTCTCTGTAACCCACGAACTTTAAGCTTTCATCTAAATCCTCTTCTTCTAAGCACATCTCTATCACTTCTTTGATATTCTCTAAAGCCCCCTCTATCGTTTCGCCGTAACTGTGACAGCCTTTGAAGAGCGGACAGCTGACTATGTAATACTCATCCTCGTCAACCTCAACTATGATCGAGAACCTCAGCTTTTTTACTTCTAACTGTTCCATACTCCCACCTTTTAGCTTCATTTTTTTGTTTTCATCTTAAAAAGTGTTCCGCTATCCTTGGTGTTACGTAGGCTTCCACAAATGCAGCTATTACGATTAAAATGATGGAGATAAGAGACGGAGTTAGATGCTCTTTGATGTCCTCTTTTGTAAGGATTTGCTCCTTTCTGCCAACCAAATATCCGATTTTTCGTAAGGGATTTTGAAACCTGCTGCTCCCGCTATGATTATGGCTGGGATTTCAAATATGTCGTGGGAAGTTATGAGCACTGGAAAGAATCCTAAGAAACTAGGTTTTGCCACATTTATGGTAAAAGACGTCTACAAATTCGTACCTCATAACCTCAAGCACGAACGACAAAAAGATATGGGATGTACTCTCTGATTCTGGTCATGGCGCTGTTGCAGCTAATTTGCTGAATATTTATGTAGCTTTTACATATCTACTAAAAAATGTGAATGGAACTTTGAGCTGCTTTGTCGAACAAATATCCGAAGATCTTGGTTACCAATCCATTTGAATTAAAGCTTGAGAACCGGCTCTTTTTCATCATGAGATTGGAGCGATCCTACGGCTTCTTTGCCATTTTAACGTTTTTATGTACGATTTTTGAAAAATTGTTTTCGATAAAACATACTGAGAAATAGGTAGCTGTTCCCATGTAGCAAGAGTTTATAAGATTTGTCAAGACGGTCTCCGAGTGAGGAAGGAGGTTGTAAGGAAGATAATCCTGGAGTTCCTGGAAGACGACCGCATGCACGGCTACCGCATTTATAAGAACCTTGTAACCTCAGGATGGAACGTGGAGCTCGGATATCTCTATGAACTTCTCGGCGAGATGGAAAGGGAGGGAGTGGTGAAATCCAAGAAGGAGAAGAGCTCCAGAGGTCCTCCTAGGAGAGTTTATAGCCTAACGGATGAGGGGAGGGAGGAACTCAGGTCTCATTTGAGATTGGAGATGGAGGACCTCCTCTCCAGGTTCTTTCGCAGAAACCTGATAAGGGAGGGATTCGTAAGGCCTGAGGGCAGAGCTGTAGCTCTGCTCTCGGCTGCTCCCTCAACATTCAGGGATGAGGTGCTGATAAAGCGCATGCTGGAGAAAGTCGAGCTCGTCTACTACATAAGGAAGGAGAGGGATCACTCCTTCGCATATGGGAAAGTGAGAAATATGGCATTTTTGGGAGATAGAATCCCCCTCAGCGACTCCTCAGTGGACTATGTGCTCCTGATGGATATGAACAGGATGTACCCAAGCGTATACCATGAGATATACCGGACCCTGAGAAGTGGGGGAAAGTTCGAGGGAGTTACACTTTTCTGGAGTGAAGTGATCAGGAGATCGATCGTGCTCAGGTACCTTGCCGAGATACTTGAGAAGGACAAATGTTTCAGCATACTGGACATCAGGAAAGTGAAGGAACATCTAAAGAAGTTCTCCAGGGTGGAGTTCAAAAAGTTCGGCGAGATACTCGTCGTCAGGGCCGTGAAGTAGAGTTCAATCTAGAAGACTCAGAAGCTCTCTCTCATCTCCTATGGTCGTTGCCTCCCCGTGACCTGGGAGAATGAGGATATCCGGATCAAGTGAGAGGATCCTCTTCAGCGAACGGATCATATCTCTCCTCTCTCCTCCTGGTAGGTCGGTCCTACCGAAGATCCCCTTGAAGATTGTATCTCCTGTGAACAGGATCCCACCAATCAGAAAGCAGCAGCTTCCAGGTGTGTGGCCCGGGGTATGAAGGACCTCTATTCTCACCCATCCCAGATCTATTATCCCCTCGCTCAAATCCCCATCCACTTGAGGTACTGGTCCCTCAATCCCGAAGAACTTGCCGAAGTTCCAGAATTCTGCCAGAAGTTCGCGGTCCATGGGGTGCATGTACGCCTTGGCCCCCCTTCTTCTGAGCAACTCCAGATTAGCCACGTGGTCGAAGTGTGCGTGGGTCAAGAGCACAAGCTCCACATCAATGTCGATGCGAGGGCCAGCGTCCACGAGCATCCTTCTTTTCCCATCAGTCACCAGGTACGAGAGGCTGTCCAGAGGTCCCCCACTTATCCTCCTGACGATCACAGATCCTCATGTGGAAGTGAAGCTAATAAATCATGTCGACTGTCCAATGCTCATTGTTCCAGACTGTGTATCTCTCAATCAGCCGCTCAGCGTCCTCAGCTGACGGTGTTCTCGGCTCTAACTCTCTGATCAACAACCTACTGCCGCGCCGCCGAGATAGGATAAAATATGTGAAGCACTCCTGTTCCTTGATGAGGGTGTTGCTCGTCGGAGCCCATCATCCTGGAGTAGGAGGGGCGCAGCTGTACTCCTCCCACCTCAGCAGGGAGCTCACGAGGATGGGACACAGGGTGGAGGTTCTTAGCTACAGGGGTGCTGAACCTTTCTCAGGAGAGGTTGTCCACAACCTAGAAGTGCCCGACGTTCCTGTCCTGAGAGGGGCCATGTTCGTGAAGAAGGCCTCTTCATGGATCTCCAAGAACGCTGAAAGGTTCGACCTGATCGTAGCTAACTATGCTAAGACCTCTGGCGCTGCCCTCGGCATGGCGGGAGTTGAAGGTGTGGTCGTCTTCCATGGAACAGACGTCAGGATGAACCCTCTGCTGAAAAAATATGTATCAAGTGCTTTGGGACGTGGAAGGGCTGTAGCCGTGAGCAGATACCTCGCTGAGATCGTGAGGGAGGAGTTCGGAGTGAGATCGAAGGTCATACCAGGTGCTGTGGATAAGGAACTCTTTGAGAACTTGCCCGGTAGAGAGGAGTGCAGGAGGATCCTCGGACTGGGAGATGGACCTCTTGTGTTGACTGTGGCTTCGTTGGTTCCAGTGAAGGGAGTTGATGACGTCCTGAGGGTAGCCTCCAAGGTCAGGGTCACCTTTCTCGTGGCTGGAGATGGACCTCTCAGAGGAGAGCTCGAGAGAACGGCCAGGAAGATGGGGGTCAACGTCAGGTTCCTGGGCTACGTGGATCATGGGAAGCTTCCGATTCTCATGAGAGCATGCGACCTATTGCTCCACATGCCAAGGTTCGAGGGTTACGGGCTCGTGGTGCTGGAGGCCCTGGCCTCCGGGACCCCAGTGGTCGCCAGGAGGGTAGGGGCCATACCTGAGATCCTAGTAGATGGTGGGGTCCTCGTCAATTCTGTAGAGGAGGCTGCCTCAGCAGTTGAGGACTTGCTGGAAAACAGGGGGAGACTTGAGAGCATGAGAGATGTTGCCAGGAGAAGGATTCTCTCGAGGACATGGACTGATGTAGCCCGAGAGTTTGTTGAGCTTTATCTTAGGGATTTATCATTCTGAGAGGTTTTATTCCAGCTCTTATGAGGCGGGTCATGACGGAGGGATAGGGGTTCAGCGGACATATCCTTCTGTAGATATGCGTTCACCTTGGGACACATAAACCTCAGCCCCTCTGGGTTAATCGGGAGCGTATCATCGGTCTCGTCCCCTTTCAGGGTAGCCCCACTTCTTC
>JAOZGP010000015.1 GCA_027491735.1 Thermoproteota archaeon
ATAAGCTCTGCTCCGGAGAGGGCTCGGAAGGCGGGTAGATGCCGCTCCGCCTTCTGTGGATCCTGAGGCGAGAAGGCCGTCCGCTGAAACGTTGCGAAAGTTATAAAAGCTGTGGATAGCCAGAACGAGGAAGGGGAGAGATGTGAGGAGACTGCTGACCGAGAGGAGTAGAAGGGGGAGGAAAGATTTAAGAGTTAGAATATCACCCTCATCTCAGGCGGGGCGTAGCTCAGAGGAAGAGCGGCCGGCTGTAGATAGCGCATCCAACTGCGCTACGTCAACGGCTGCTCTAACAGAAACCGGTAGGTCGGGGGTTCGAATCCCCCCGCCCCGACTTCTCTTCAGGCCTCAGTAAATCAGCTTTCTTCATGTTTTCGAGATCACCTCCGTCATCATCGGCCTATTTCAATGACCCCTCAAGTAGGAAATCTAGATCGAGCTTCCGATCTTGGCAACGTAGACCCTCATCCCCCTCTCCACTATAAACCTCTGGAGCCTCTCCAGGTCCGACTCATTTATCAACATCCCAGCGGCATTTCTATGTCCACCTCCTCCGAACCTCCTGGCTATTTCTATGGCTGAGATGAGAGAATCATCTTTAGATCTTATGGACGACCTGATACAACCATTTTTACCCTCGGTAAGCGTTATCAGCACATCTGCTGAATCCTTGGTTTTGTATAGGATGTATGGAGTGGAGTATCCGGGAAATCCTCTGACATCTATTATCAGCACAGTGTTCTTGAGATCAAGCCTGCCGAGCTTTCCAGCCCACAGCATCACAGGCTCCATCTCTTTTTTGGAGAGATTCCACTCAGAGCTTATTGTTGGCACCGACATGAGGTCCTCTCCCGTCCTTGGAGGATTCTTTAGCAGCTCCAGAGACAGTTTAGCCAGCCTCTCCCTCCTCATACGAAAGATCCTCCTGACTAAGGAGGTAAACAGGGCTGTCTTCTCGTCCATTACACCCCTGTCGACTTCTGAGGTGAACCTCACTGCTGCCTCTATCCTGGGATCGCACTCATCAACAAGGCCTTTGAAGACGAGCTCAGCTGTAGATGGTGCTTTAGGGTCAAATATATGTTTTTTAGCTCTGGCGAGGAGTTCTCCGTTGGAGTCGTGGTGATCTATAAGGATCAGGGTCCCACCTTTTGTCGGAGGGAGGTCCAAGGTTATATCATAGCTTTTGCTGGAGATTTTGCTCTCGTCCGGTGCCATGAACTTCATCTCAACCTGACCCAAGAAGGCCAGATGAACTAGGCTGGCCGAGAAAATCCCATCCAGATCTTCTCCATGCGATAGAACTGTATATGGAGGATCCTTGAGTCCTTGAAGCCATCCTACAAGATCAAGCCCCATGAGACATCAACTTTTTACTGTGGTTTAGGTGGTTTTAAACGATTTCATTCAGGGAATGGAGGAGGACCTGCTGAATGGGAAAAAAGGTGATTGTTGCTGGAACGTTTGACCTGATCCATCCAGGGCACGTGAAATTGCTTCAGGAGGCCAAGAAGTTGGCTGGAGAGGACGGTCAGCTCGTTGTTATTGTAGCTCGGGACATCAATGTTAGAAGATTTAAGGGAAGAGATCCCATCCTCTCTGAGAATGAAAGGCTCGAGATCGTGAAAAACCTCAAACCCGTTGATCGGGCTATTTTAGGAGATTTAAGCGACCCTTTAATTCCAATATACAGAGAGCAACCAGATCTGATAGCTTTGGGATATGATCAATGGGTTGATGAGAGGTGGTTGCGCGAGGAGCTTGCTAGGAGATGGAATCTAACCCCAGAGGTGGTGAGGTTAGATAAGTTCTCATGTAGGGATGACTCCTCCAGTGAGATAATAAGGAAAATCTTGTCGATGTTCTGTCGCTCCTCGGGAGGAGAAGAGCATTGAGATGGATAGTCACCTGCGCCTGGCCCTACATAAACGCCGTTCCCCATCTGGGGACGTTAGTTCAGCTTGTTTCAGCTGATGTATATGCCAGATGTATGAGAAAGTTAGGAGAGGAAGTCTTGTTCGTCTCAGGATCTGATGAGCACGGAACTCCGATAGAGGTGGAGGCCCTCAAGAGAGGAATCAGTCCAAAGGACCTCACCGACAGGATGCACAGATATTTCTGCAAGCTGATAGATCTCTTTGGCATAAGCTTTGACAACTATACGAGGACAGAGAGCCCTGTTCACATCAAGTTCGTTCAAGATTTCTACTTGAAAGTTCAGAAAAACGGCTACATATTCGTTGAGGAAAGCGAACAGTTGTTCTGTCCGGAGGATGAGATGTTCCTTCCGGATAGGTTCGTTGAAGGAACCTGTCCTTACTGCGGATATGAAAAGACCACTGGAGATCAGTGTGAGAAGTGTGGTAGGCTTCTAACACCAACGGACCTCATAAATCCGAGATGCGCCATATGCGGCTCCTCACCTAAGCTGAAGAAGACGAAACACTGGTACTTCGATCTGCCTAGATTCGAAGGACACCTGAGAAGTTACATAGAGAAGCATGAAGCCCTCCCCCAGAACGCCAAGAGCATGTCTCTCTCCATGATAGATGAGGGATTGAGATCAAGAGCTGTAACGAGGGATAACAGATGGGGAATTCCTGCTCCCTTCCCTGGATCTGAGGGTAAGACCATATATGTTTGGATGGAGGCTGTCCTAGGGTATGTCTCGGCTGTTAAGGAGTACTTCGAGAGGAGGGGATGTCCGGAGAAATTTGATCTCTTCTGGAAGGATCCTGATACCAGATCTGTGTACTTCATCGGTAAGGACAACATACCGTTTCACACGATAATACTCCCAGCCCTGCTGATGGCTTCCCAGGAAGGATATGTCCTCCCATACAACGTAAGCTCGACTGAGTTCCTCAATTACGAGGGCGATAAGTTCTCTAAGAGGTTCAGGAGAGGTATCTGGATGGATGAAGCCCTGCTTCTGCTTGAGGCCGACTACTGGAGATATTACATCATCAGCACCAGACCCGAGAACAAGGACGCCAACTTCACCTGGGAGGACTTTGAGGCTAAGATCAACAACGAGCTCAACGACGTGCTCGGAAATTTTGTGCACAGGGTGATGAGTTTTCTGGCCAGCAGGTATAATGGCATCGTGCCCAACGCTGATCTCGATGAAGAGTCATCTGATTTCTTGGAAAGATGTTTAGAAGTCGCTAAAAGATCTATAAGCTACATAGAGAGGTTCATGCTCAAAGAAGCTCTCAAGGAGGCCATGAGCATAGCTAGGGAAGGAAACAGGTTCTTCAATGAGAGAGAGCCTTGGCGCGATGTAAAGGTGAATAGGAGCAGATCTGACACCACCCTTATAGCATCCACCCAGGCCGTTAAGATAATTTCTCACGTCATTGAACCGTTCCTGCCGTTCACCGCTGAGAAGTTATGGAGAATGCTTAATCTAGAAGGTGATCCTCACAGCACGACGTTCGATGATATGAGGATCATGCTCCGAAGCGGACATACTATAGGATATGTGAAACCGCTCTTTGAAAAGGTCAGCGCCGAAGAGCTCAAGACCAGGCTTGAAAGAATAAGGAGAGAGATTAAGAGCGAATTCCTCCTGGAGGAGACCTCCTGACCTAATCTTTCTTCACTCTTATGATCGCCTTTGTTCCGGCGATATGATGACCTGGCTTCCCCACGGTGAAGGATATCACATAGTTTCCAGCAGTTAGATTAGCTCCCTTCCACTTGAAGACCGCAATCCCGGAGGAGTTTGTCTTTACTGAGAAAGGAGTTACCTTTATACCACTGCTCTTGGAGAAGGCCCACACGGTAGCGCCCTCAGCTGGTGCTCCATCATGTAGGAGGACCTTGACCACCGCCACACCCTCGACAGTTCCGTTGAACTCCTTCAAATCGCTGGGCTGACTGTAGGCTTCAACCGTCAGGTTTGCTCCCCAGATGACGGAGAACTTTCCCTCTCCTATTTCCTTTCCATCGCCATTTACTTTGATTGCATAGAGGCCAATCGAGTAGCGGTCTTCTGAAGCCTTCTCCTCGATTACAGCCTTGTTTCCAGAAAAGGATCTGCAAAACATCAGCTTTCCTATTGGAGCGTAGATCACGCATACCTTCATCTCTTGGAGATCTCCAGGATACTCAACCTTTAATGTGTACTCCTGGTTTAGCGGGACATACCTCGGAGAGATCTCGATGACGGCTCTCGGAGGCTTGAAGACCAATGGTAGAAGAAGGATGATCACCACAACCAGGTTGAAGATCAAGGCGGCTGTAAGTTTCTTATCTAATGCAAGCGGCAAGCTTACATCACCTTTGAGCGCTCTATGGGTCTTCCATGAGAGAAATTTAAAGGTATTCACTGTGACAGAAGGGGGATTTTGCTTGGTGAGAAGGCAGGTGAATGAGGTCAGATGTCCAAGCTGCTGAGAGTTAGTAAGATGGAGGGCAAGCTGGAGATCATAGAGAGTCCGAGGTATATTTTCTTCGGTCCTAAAGCCATCAGAAAGATAATCAATGTCTTGGATTACATGGGATCGAGGACTGGGGTTTTTCTGATATCAGGAGGCACTGCCACGAGAAAGGTGGCGGAGAATCTAGCTAGCATAATAGATCAGGAGGGAAGAAGAACTGGAATTTATTCACTCGGCTCCAGTTCAGCGATCTCCCTTGAGGATGTGGAGGGAGCTAAGGACAAGCTCTTAGAGTTTGGGGGAGACTTGGTCATAGGGGTCGGAGGAGGTAGACCAATAGATGTGGCCAAGTTGGTGGCTTCTTGGACGGGTAGGAGGTACATCTCTGTTCCCACTTCCCCGAGCCATGACGGAATAGCATCACCAGCTGTGGGCTTTCTCCTCAGGAAGGAGATAGAGGAGAGACTTGGTAGAAGATGGACTAAGGCGGAGTCTCCACTCGTGATAATAGCAGACACCGACATAATAAAGAACGCACCGAGAGACACGTTTAAATCAGGATTTGGAGATTTAATAGGAAAGATAACAGCTGTTAAAGACTGGGAGTTAGCTCATAAGCTTAAGGACGAGCCTTATAGTGAGTATGGAGCATCAATGGCCATGTTGAGCGCAAGGATAGCAATGGATCATGCAGGAGACATAAGGTTAACGTTGGAGGAATCGTGCCGCATTCTGGTAAAGGCCCTCATAGGAAGCGGAATTTCGATAAGCATAGCCGGAAGCTCAAGACCTGCTAGTGGAAGTGAGCACATGTTCAGTCATGCTCTGGATGTGATTGCTAGAAGGAGAGGGAAGAGGAATTCTCTTCACGGGATTCAAGTCGGTCTTGGAACGATAATGATGGCATATCTTCAAGGACAGGACTGGAGGACCATTAGAAGAAAGCTTATAGAAGCAGGAGCTCCTGTCACTGCAGAGGAAGCGGGTCTGGATCCTCAGGACGTTATAACAGCTCTCACAATAGCCCACAAGATAAGAGATAGGTACACCATATTGGGTGAGAGCGGACTTACTAGAAGCGCAGCAGAGAAGCTGGCCAGGAGCACGGGTGTCATATGAGGGATTCAGAGCAGCATCCAGTGGTCTCAGCTCAGATAGACTCCATGAGGGAGAGATGTAAAATGTTTATATTGTCCCAGAATTCCTCTCAATGAAAAATGCCCAGGAAGGTCTTGGCCTCCGCTCCCTCCCAGGCGTTCCTATTTGGAGAGCATGCAGTTTTGTACGGATATCCTGCTCTAGCAGCTGGCGTCGAGAGAAGGACTAAGGCTGAGGTTGAGCTTTTGGAGGACAAGCTTATAGAGATAAGCTCCGAGCAGCTAGGGGAGACCCTCAGGTGGAAACCAGGCGATCATCTTCCTGAAGGACCGCTTTCTCCTCTAGTCAGGTGTTTATGGGATCTGATGAGCAGGAGAGGATTTTCGGAGGGTTTGAAAGTCGTCATAAGATCAGATGTTCCTGTTAGCAGCGGGATGGCGAGCAGTGCCAGTGTGTCCACAGCGATCGCTGCCGCAGCTCTTAAGCTTATAGAAGGAGATCTTCATGAAGACAGACTACTAGATGAAGTCTACCTCTTTGAGAGAAGCATTCATGGAAAAGCAAGCAAAACAGGACCTGCCTGTGCAGTTTACGGTGGATACGTCTGGGTGGAGTGGCACAATGAAGAGATGTGCGTATCTCACGTGGAGCCGAGGAGCAGGCTAACTTTCCTGATAGGTAGATCCTTCCTTCCAAGCAACACGAGGAGAACTGTCAGTCACGTTGCTTCTCTGGTGAGGAGAAGAAGATGTGTGGCAGATCACGTGTTGAGGGCTATAGGCGAGCTGACGCTTGTGGGAAGGAGAGCTGTGCTTGAAGGTGACCTTGAAACTGTGGGTGAGCTGATGAACATGAACCACGGGTTGCTTAGCACTCTTGGGGTGTCATGCCGCGAGCTAGACGAGATAGTGTGGGAAATGCGCTCTGCTGGAGCATTGGGAGCCAAACTATCCGGAGGAGGGGGTGGTGGTTGTGTCCTAGGATTATTCGAGAATCCGAAGGAGGTCTCCCTGTTGTCTGCTGAGGAGAGTTTCGTCGTGAGGGTATCGGATGTCGGGTATCGTGTTGAGGTGGAGGTTCCATGAAGATCTTGGCATTACACTGTGATTATTTGAGGTATAGAGTTAAGGATAGGGCTGTTGGATCCGCAGAGGAACCTAAGCAAAGGGAAGATAAGGTTCAAGAGGTTCTCGTTCTTTTCACATCGTTTGAACGAGAGGATACTGAAGGAACATTGGAGACAGCTGTCCAGGAGGTCCAGAGAATAGCGGATAGAATAGGCATCAGCAGAGTTTTCGTTTATCCCTGGGTCCATCTCACTGAGAACCCTGCACCATTTTCTGCCGCTAAGAAGTTGATGGAGGGATTTATCTCCCTATTAAAGGAGAGGTTTGAGGTCAGGGATGCCCCAATAGGCTGGTACAAGGAGTTTGAGCTCAAGGTCAAGGGACATCCTCTCTCCGAGTCCTTAAGAGTTGTGAGAGGAGAGGAGGAAAGGACTCCACCACCTGTGAGGAAGGAGGTTGGGAGGAGTAAGTTCATTGTTCTGTTCCCGGATGGAAGAGAGGTTCCCATAGAGGGAATCGACGATCTGGAGAGGATCTCATTGGAGGAGGAACTGAAGATCCTCATAAGGAACGAGGTCTTCAGCAGGGAACCGTCCAGTAAGAGACCATCCCACATAGACCTCATGAGAAGACTTGAGCTGGTGGATTACGAGCCAGCATCTGACGTGGGGCATTTCAGATTTTATCCTGCAGGCACATTGATGAAGAGGTTGATAGAGGAGTTCGCGTTTCAGGTAGCCGAGTCCATAGGAGCTATGGAGATAGAGACTCCCCTGCTCTACAGGATGGACGTCCCGGCCATAGCTGAGCAGGCTTCCAAGTTTAGGGAGAGGATGTATGAGGTTCTAGCCGGAAAAACCAAGCTTATATTGCGTTTTGCTGGAGACTTCGGGCTCTTCGAGATGATGAAGGACATGACGATAAGCTACAGGGATCTTCCGCTTAGCTTTTACGAGATATCTCCGTCATTTAGGTTCGAGCAAAGAGGTGAAGCCGTCGGCTTGAGAAGGCTTAGAGGCTTCACCATGCCAGACATACATACGCTGGCGAGGGATGTGGATCAAGGACTTGAAGTTTATAAAATGTATTACTTCAAATATCATGATTTACTTGGAGGTCTCGGGCTCGACTACCAGATCGCTTTCAGGATTGTGAAAGACTTCTATCAGAAGTTCAAGCCCCACATACTGGAAATGCTCAAGATTTCAGGAAAACCGGCTCTAATAGAGATCCTGCCAGCTATGAAACACTACTGGGCGATGAAACATGAGTTTCAGTTTATAGACTCAATCAATGGGAACGCGCAGCTGAGCACTGTCCAGCTTGACGTCGAGGATTCCGCGAGATACGGGATAACCTATGTGAACGAGAGGGGAGAGAGGAAACCAGGGATAATAGTTCATACCTCGATGGGAAGCGTGGAAAGGCTCATGTACGCGTTGCTGGAAAAGGCTGCCAAAGATATGAAGGAAGGAAGAAGACCCTGCTTTCCTCTATGGCTGGCACCGGTCCAGGTAAGAGTCATTCCGGTAGAGAAAGCTCATGAGGAGTATGCTGAAAGGGTGATGAGAGAGCTTGAGTCTGCAGATATAAGAGTCGACCTGGATGATCGGAACCTCACGCTCTCTCACAGAGTCAGGGATTCAGAGAGAAGATGGATCCCCTACACTGTCATAGTTGGTGATAAGGAGGTTGAGGAGGAGATCATATCTGTGAGAAGGAGGAGAGATGGTAGTGACTACAAATGCTCTGTCAGAGAGCTCATATCTGAGATAAAGAAGATCACAGAGGGCATGCCTGTGAGGCCTCTTACCCTCCCCAAGCGGTTAAGTCGAAGACCTATCTTCGTCGGAAGCAGTTAGCTCGAGCTAGGTCAGAACATCCTGCCCATACAAGAAAGTTTTTTTAACACCTCCTTAACCCTCTTTCTTGCCGATTCAAGATCATCAGGCTTGTGAACCAATCTGCCACCCTCCAAGAACTTTCTGTAGGCCAAGACCATCTCCTTGCCGCACACATTACATCTGGGAGGACTGTTTCCGGTCAGCACAACCTTGTATGTCAGGTGATCCTCGCACACATACACATCCTTCGATCCGGCCATCACGCCCCTCTTGGCGACTGGTCCTCCCTCAACCTCCACTATGTCCATACCGAAGTCAATCGGTCTAGCTCCTGTTATGTAAGTTCCAACACCGAAGGCATCTGCCCCGGCTTTTGATAACCTCATGACGGACTTCTCATTGAGACCACCCGAGACGAATATCTTCACATGTTTGTAGCCTCGTATGTCCAGTTCCCATCTGACCTCACGTACGATCTTCTCAAAGTCTCCCCTTCTGGAGAATGGAGTATCCAGTCTGACTCCGTCAAGCCTTTCCCCCAAGGTTTTGGCAGCCATTAGGGACTCCGTTTTTTCGTCATAAAATGTATCCACTAGAGCTACCCTCGGTATCTCCGGAGGAAGCACCTCGTCATAAGCTTTCCAAGCTTCTGCTGGATCGTTGAATAGAATTATCATCGCGTGCGGCATCGTTCCCAGCGGATTAATTCCAAGCTCCTCTAAGAGGATGCCCGATGATCCATCCAAGCCTCCTATCAGGCTGGCTCTCTCAAAAGCTAAGCTCACAGCAGGGTGGCTTCTCCTTATGCCGAAGTTAACAACGGGCTTGCCACCAGCGGCAAGCTTGACCTTAGCTGCTGCTGTGGCGACCCCCGATAGACTACAGAGAAATCCGAGTATCGTGGTCTCCAAGGCCCCGAACTCGTCGTAAGGTCCTTCTATCTTCATTACCGGCATGCCAGGCATAAATATATCTCCATCCCTGAGGGAGTAAAGATCCACGTTCCTTCCTGTGAGAAGCTGAACTACCTCCTCAACGCCTGCCAGGACTCCCCAGCTCCACTCCTCGTTTGGAAGAGATCTTGCTGAAACTTCCATTACTACCTTCTTGCTGGCTAAATCCTTGGCCTTGAGAATCCTCATGGTCCTCAGGAAGTAGACGTCCACAACCTTTCCTTCCTCTATCTCGTCACCGGATACAACGTAGAACTTCCTCATCCTCCTACCGAGGAATTATTCACCACTGTAACGACAAAAAATTAACTATTTCAGGGTTGAGTTAGGGAGCGGCGGGGGTGGGACTCGAACCCACGACCTTCCGGTTAACAGCCGGACGCTCTACCTAGCTGAGCTACCCCGCCGTGAAAAACTGCTGTCCTATCCCCTGCAATCCTAAATTTAAGTGTTTAGTTCGATGAGAAGTGGAGGTAAGATGTTAATTTAAGAAATTGATAAGATTATAAGATTGATTTTTACAGAGTAATGAGAAAAAGCCTAAAGCCTCGGTGAGGGGATGAATCAGGGAGGCAGGACTTTTCTTTTAGTTTTAATCCCTATCATGACTTTCAGGACGGCGTACACACCTGTAAGCTTTTCTCTTTCCAATTAGTGCATGTTAGGTCTAGTTGGGAAGGTTGTAGCGAATAGTGAGCACATCGAAGCGATGTTCAAGGCTGTAAAGAAGATAGGATGGAGCAGGGAATGGTATTGAGGTTGAAGTTGTGAGGAAATACAGGCAGAAATTTAATGGAAATGGCAGGAATGGGAAGAATGCTGAGGCTGTTAAGCAAAATGTGGAGATGACAGCATGAGAAAGATTCTCATCTCTAAAAGTTACATCCTGCTCAGATCAGGAAATCTGGAATTCTTTGTAGGCAGGAGATACTTCAGAATGCTGAGGGCTGCGATAGAGGAGACAGAGAAAATGAGGGATGGAACATCAAGAGTAATTGACCTTGAATTTCAGTTTTAAATTTTAGCAATTTACAGCTCCAGCGTTTCTTCAAGTTTTTTACAATCTTTTTTAACATCGTAGCTATCAAATCCCTCTTCTCTCACTTTTTCAATCAGGTAATCGTCAGCTGCAACGAGCTGAGAGTTACAAGTGCCGACAGCAGATGGATGGAGTCATCCGCAGAAATATGTCTCTCAAGGATTACCCGCCATGAAGCTTGCACGAGCTGTGAAGTAACGGGAACAAGTACAAGACTATCTTTCTTTACAAGCTCCATTGTTTTTTCGAGTATGGTTGCAATTACTGTATCTCTTTCATCGGGATTTATTTCACCTCTTCTGCATTTCCTGTCTACTGCTGCGATACTCTCACTCAAAGTCCATTGAGATGTAACAACTACAACCTCTCCTATTTCACAAGCTGCAAAAATCTTGGAGATGGTTTCGCTGCCTGTCTCCTGAGAAAATTCCTCATGCAGAAGTGTCGAGGTAGATCTTCATCTTTCCCGCATATCCACTACTATTTTTGATAGAGGCTTGCCTTTCTTGAGAATTTCCCTCGTTTTTCCAGATCAGCTCTCTTGAAATCTATGCTGAGCCTGTTAGCAAAATCTTCGATCATCGATACAGCTTCCTCTCTGCTCATCGTGCATATTCCAGCTCTGAAAAATCTCTCAGCAAGCCTTGAAGTTGCCATAATGGTATCTATCCGATTATGTTTTAAATAGTTTTGCGGGTAAATCTCAGGCTCGAGCATTTGTTAAGCATTTTGCCATGGTTAAAAAGCAGATGTCTGGAAAAGTATACGGTGTGAGAAACCCAGTTGATTTGTATGAGGATTGAAGAAGTTATGCTTAAGGCTTTGAAGATACTCGAGAAGGAGTTAACAGCGAAGGGTTTCTTATCTACCTGCAGGCTATTACCAAAAGATCTGGAGACTCTGTTAAAGAGCTCAGAGAGAAGACAAAGAACCTAAAGTCTGAATAAGGTCGTTGAGATGTCAAAGAAGTTTGAGGGATGATTTCAATTAGAAGATGGAACATCGCCACCCACTCCCCCCTAAATCCAAAACTCAAGAATGACAACAGTTTTTAATAAGGGATTGAAGATTTATAACAAAAAGCACGGGATGGTGGCGGATGGTAGAAGTTCTCGATAACTCTCCTGAAAGAAAGGTCACAGTAAATAGCCCAGTGTCAGTTTACCCGTGTCCCTCATGACCGTGGCCCTCAGGGTTTTCTTAACCTCCTCGAAGTACTGGAGTATCTCGTCTGTCAGGCTTGGTTTCACCTCATCGAGAGCCCTCATGAAGTGTCTCATATAAATCTTCTCGGCATCTGGATTCTCTCTCAGAGAGTTCAACGCTGCCTCTCTAACCAAAGCGGCGAGATCAGCTCCACTGAACCTCTCAGTTCTCATTGCTAGAGTCCGAAGATCCACGTCATCGGCCAGTGGGATCTTTCGCGTTAAGACCTCGAGTATCTTGTACCGACCATCTTGATCAGGGGGACCGATGTATATCAGCTTCTCCAATCTTCCCGGACGAAGAATTGCAGGATCAAGAAGATCGGGTCTGTTTGTAGCTCCTATGACTATGACGTTCTTTAGAGGCTGTATCCCGTCTATCTCAGTAAGCATTTGACTAACAACCCTTTCAGTGACGCCAGAATCACTGTAGTCCATTCCTCTCCTTGGGAAGATTGAATCTATCTCGTCGATGAAGATGACTGCTGGAGCGACCTGCCTAGCCTTCCTGAAGATTTCTCTAACAGCCTTCTCGCTCTCCCCCACCCATTTACTCATTATCTCCGGACCTTTAACGCTTATGAAGTTTGCCCCGCTCTCGTTGGCGACGGCCTTAGCCAGAAGGGTTTTACCACATCCTGGAGGGCCATAGAGGAGTATTCCCTTGGGGGGCTCAATTCCCATCCTTTTTAACTTCTCTGGTTCCCTAAAGGACAGCTCGACTATCTCCTGAAGCTCTCTCTTTGCTTCCTCAAGTCCACCTATGTCGCTCCACCTTACATCAGGCAGCTCTATGGATATCTCCCTCAGGGCTGAAGGTTGCACCATCCTGAGGGCCTCCTCAAAATCCTTCCTTGTCACTTTTAGCATCTCCAAAACCTCTAGAGGTATGGTCTCGGCGTCAAGATCTATCTGGGGGATGAATCTCCTGAGGGCGGACATGGCTGCTTCCCTCACAAGGGCTGCCAGATCCGCTCCCACGAAGCCGTGCGTTATCTCAGCCAGTTCGATGAGATCTACGTCTTCTCCCAGGGGTACATTCCTGGTGTGTATCTGTAGGATCTCTCTTCTTCCCTCCTTATCGGGGATCGGAAGTTCTATCTCTCTGTCAAACCTTCCAGGCCTCCTCAATGCAGGATCAAGGGCTTCTGGCCTGTTAGTCGCCCCTATCACTACGACTTCTCCTCTGGACTTTAGTCCATCCATCAAAGATAACAGTTGGGCTACCACCCTTCTCTCAACCTCTCCAGTTACCTCGTTCCTGTTAGGTGCTATGGAGTCTATCTCATCAATGAAGATTATACTGGGAGCGTTTCTCTCAGCCTCATCAAATATTTTTCTCAGCCTCTTCTCGCTCTCCCCGTAGAACTTGCTCATTATCTCCGGACCGTTTATGCTTATGAAGTTTGCCCCGCTCTCGTTGGCGACGGCCTTAGCCAGAAGGGTTTTACCACATCCTGGAGGGCCATAGAGGAGTATTCCCTTGGGGGGCTCAATTCCCAAGTGCCTGAACAGCTCCGGCTTCTTGAGAGGTAACTCGACCATCTCTTTTATCCTCTGTATAGCCTCCTTGAGACCGCCTATATCGCTATAGGTGACGCTTGGGACAGATATCCTCTCGGCATCTACGGGCTGTTCCTGAATCTCCACGGAGGTGTTGCTTGTTATTTTGCCGTAAGCTCTGGGAGAAGCACTAAGAACGACCAAAGGAATGAACTTCTGAAAGGTTGGTATGTAGACGACATCTCCCTTGGTGACCGGCTGATCCAGAAGCCTGTTCCTCACCCACCTGGCGAAGTCCGATCCGAACTTCATTATTTGTCCCTGGGGAGCTAAAACCACGCGGGTTAGCTCAGGCATCTCCTCCTTTTTTATCCTGACATGTTCTCCGGTCTTGACGCCGGCGTTGCTCCTCAGAATCTTGTCCATCCTTATTATCCTTGTCTTGTAGTCCATGGGTATTGAGGGCATCACCCTAGCCCTCGTGACCCTCGATCCAGTTATTCTTATGTAGGAGCCGCTTCTCAGCCCTGCCTCCTTCATGACCTCCGGGTCTATTCTAACGATCCCCCTTCCGAAGTCTGATTGTTTGAGGATGTCCTCGACTATCAACACGAACTCCTTGTTCTTGTCCCTGCTTTCCATCTGAGCTCTAACTAGGATCTCAAGGAGCTAATTTAAAATTAGCTTGGATGTGAGGGAACAAGAAACTCATTTTTATTGAAGTTATACATAAGAAGGATTCTTTCACTAGGATACCAACGAGGTTATCGCTCTTTTGCCTACCGCCTTCAAATCTCTGAGCATCTGCGGCATGACGGCCCAGGTGCTGTGAAACACTATCTCCTGAATTCTGTTTGTTATTATTCCCCTTGATATGGCTTGCATGAGCAGAAAATCAAACTCTTGGTACTTCTCCAGTTTAACCTCATCACTAGCGAGCTCCACTATTTTCAGCGCGACTTTTCGATCCTCTAATCTTTCAGCAAGAGCAGCCTTGCTGGGAAAATCTGTTGTAGACCTGGCCTCCTCCACTATCTCTCGGCCCACATCCTCCAGTAATTTTTCAGCCCTATAGGATATCCTGCTCTCTATCTCGAGCAGGGCCTCTCTCTCATGATCAAAAGGAAGATCTCTCGATACAACTTCCGCTTCCTCGTCAAGATCCGGAAGAATTTCCTCGCGCTCGGTCTCGAGAAAGTCTGAGGCTTCTAATTTTATCTCGTTCAGGACTTTCCAACGGCTTATATCGATGGGGTCGTCGGGAAGCAGCTCTTCTTCTGATAGAAGCTGCTCTTCATCTCCTCCTATAGCGCTTAACACGTCGTTTAGAGAGAAGAAGACAAGTGCTTCTCTGAGAGCGGCTGCTGGATCGTCTGAGGCATGTATTATGTTCAGAACCCTGTTAGCTCCCTTGAGGTCATATCTTATGTTGCCCTTGCTGCCTACCTCTGGAGTTGTGGGCCCTACAAGTTTCCTCAACTTATCTGAGAGGTGTTCATGCTCCTCTGGATCACCGACGAGCACCATTGGGATCACTGGCGCCATGCTGAATACCTTGGGCATGATCCACCACGACTCTCGGTACTCCTCCTTGACGAACATGTAGAGATCATCTATCTCCTCCGACGACATCTTCCTCACAGTCATCAACACGACCTTGAAGCCGTTTTCCCTGAGTCTGGATATCACCTCAGGAGCTAACCCTCTGAGATATGCTCCTGGCTTTATCATAGCGAAGGAGAATCTAGGCAGCAGCTCTATCTCTCCAGGATCTGCTTCTTCCTCGATCATTTCCATTAATTTCAGGTAGACGTCTTTCTCGAGAGGATCTTCCCTATCGAAATATGAGAGAGGATCTTTTTCGCTCATCTTCTTATCCCCACAACCACAACCTCGCTATATCCGCTGGTCTTACCGACGAATGCTGTCCTAAAGTAGGTCAACGGAAGGCCGAAGTTCTTGAATGGAGAGAGCGCTATCTTGTACAACGAGGTGTTTAGCAGAGTGTATGTTGGATAAACTCTGTCTCCCTGAGCGGTGAAGTAGCGCATCGCATCATACCTGAGCCAGTCCCGGACATCTCTCCAAGGATCGTACTTAAACCTCTTAGCTATCCAGAAGATCGCCTGCCATTTGCCTCCTATTCCAAGGTTGTCCACCTCAGCCGGTATATCGACCACAACGTAGGATGCGTTATAACGCATCATCACGTCCAAGAGCTCCTCCTCATCGCCTGAGAAAGCTTTGGCTATTTGTCTTATCTGTGTGCTGTTTATGGTCAGACCGTCCGCCAGCGTGACCCTCTTCGCCTCCAGCTGAATCCAGTATCCGTAGTCCCACCAGCTCAGAACCACCGCCCCTGGGGAGGTGTTGTTCTTTAACCATCCCAGCGTCTCCCTCCAACCTTGGTCAAAGCCCAGCACGAAGTCCTGTGAGTAGTTGTATGTGTTGTAGACCGACAGGAAGATCGGCATCGCCAAGAGAAGAGTTATCAGTAGGATAGGCCATCTCAAGGTTGATATGATCTTTCCGATCGATCTCGAGGTCTTCCTCGTGGAGAGGAGTCTAGAATACCTTCTTACTCTGATGACCTTGGTCTCGGTGTATTCCTGGAGTCTGAAGGTTAAATAAGCCACTCCAAGACCTGAAAGAGGAGCTGCTAAAGGAGGAAGCCTCGCAATGCTCTCAGCAAAGTACAGGCTTGTTATAGCGTTCACCAGGATGAGCATTGGTACCTTCTCCCTCCATCTTTCCACAGCCAACAAGGACAGACCTAGAAGAATGGGTATCAGGAGATAGCCGAAGGTCGTAATTGTTGAGCCTGGCGCATGCTCGGCAACAGTCTCAACCACGTTCCCCTTGGGAAGACTAACTCCAGGAAAAACGACCCTCATCAAACGAGCAGTCAACGGTCTGTAGACGCCCAATCCGAAGAACACAGCCAAGACCATCACGAAGGCAATCGCTGCTGGAATCCTCACATCCCTTCCCTTGAAATCCCTGTAACTCAGAAGGGCATATACCAAGGAAGCTGCCAACACAGCCCAAACAAACGTGGCCTCCATCGCTACATACTCCTTTCTGAACGCTAGGTTTGGAAGTGAAAAAGAAAGTAGGAGAACGTACAGAGGCGGAATCCCTAGAGCCAGAATATCCCTGAGATCCGCCCTTTTGAGCACTAAAAGTATGGCTAAGACAAGCGGATATCCCACGAATAGCTGCCTGAATCCGGCCCAGCTCCCTGCAGCTAAAGCTAGGAACACACCACTGGTTCCAGAAAATATAAGTGCCCTCCACAGTTCACTAGATCTCATTGCTTTGACTGTCAGGTAGAAAGAGGTCACCATCAGGGGAATGGCCAGCTGCTCGTGCCTGAAGAAGCCTGCTTCAGTTCTCATGACATATGCCCAGGAGGTCACGGTGGAAAATGCTGTAACGAAAGCAGGCCATCTACCCCAAAGTTCCTTGACCAAGAGGTAGAGCGGTATCGCCACCAAGGGAGCGAAAAAGGCTGGCATGTACACGACGAACTGATAGAGGGTCATGTGACTCACACTAGATACTATTTTATATAGTAATGCCGATATATAGTAGTGCATATCAGGTAGGATATCCATTGGATTGTAACTCCATGGATGCCATCCCAGAGGGTTGTAAAGCGGAAGATGCCCATGCTCGACGAGGTACTTCGTCATCCAGTAGTGAATTAACGGATCTCCTGTGAGCAGATTGACTCCGTACTTCTTCACTGGTATCAGCCTCAAGAAGGCACCCACCACATATGTTATAATGAGAGCGGAGATATCGAAGATAGGGCCTCTAAATCCGCCTGAACGAGATCTCTCCAATTCAAGCCACCTCTATCTGTGCGCTTTTCCTAAGCTGTGCCTCTAGATCTGACTTCACTGATGAGAAGATTCTCTTCAAGTTATCTAGAGCTTTAAAGATGACCTCTTCCGGAGAAGAACCTTCCTTGACTCTCACGGCAAGTACCCCCTCCTCCTTCAAGGGATGGGGAACATCAAAACCAGCAAAGATGACCTCATCCATGTCCTGTAGGAGATCAGTTATGGGAGCCAGGAGTGTGTAGGTCTCTCCCTTAACCTTGACTGTGATTAGATTTTCCTCCTTCTTCAGAAGCTCAACCTCCAAACAAGATCACCCTTTCTTTTGACTTGTAAGCGTCCTGATTATGCTCTCCGGATCTCTTCTTAAGTAATAAATGTTATTCACCTCCTCCACCAGTCCATCCTCAAGTGCCCTATCCAAGAGCTCCAGTACAGGCTCCCCTGAAAGCACAGACGCCACAATCATGACGTCCCTGACATTTCTCTGAGCTATTATGGGCCGAGCTTCATCCAGTACCTGCCTAAGCTCGAGAACAATCTCAACAAAGTCGTCTTTGGCAATGGTCGTAATGAACAGATCCTTCTTCCTGGTTATCTTGCTGCCGAGTGCTGAGACAACCTTCTCTATAAGGTAAAGGGGAACTCCAGGCCCTATCTCCTGAACCCAGGTTACTGGATACCTCTTGTACCTGCCCCCGCTGCTCCTTGTCAAGTAGAAGTCTCGATAGGCTACCCTTATTCTTCTGATCAGTGAGCTTGCTTCCTTAGCATCTCCAAAAATGTTTACAACAAGCTGTCCTCCTTTCTTGAACCTGTAGGAGTAGCAAACACTCTCCAGCTTCTTCTCCAGGTATTCCAAGAAATCCTCTTCATCCCCCTTATCTATCTTCAGGGTTACGGTCCTCTTGACGACGTACCCCACGGTGTCTACCATAGAGGATCACTTTTCCTTGAAGGGATTCAGACCGTAGAGATCGCTTATCTTCCTGTCTAAATAAACTTTCTGACATGCAGGACATATGAGGGCGTAGCCCACCTTGTTTAATTTTTTGTGACATTCTGTGCACTCAGCTCTTATTACGCCGAGCTTTGTCGAACCGGCTAGGGATATGAAGAGATCGCTACCAGTGTTTAGAACGACTTTGGCCATCACTATGTCTCCAGGCAGTGCTCCTCTGTTTTCTGGAACTCTCTTGGGCATTATCGCAAGTATGGAGGACTTCAAACGGGATCTCGAGGGTCCCCACAGGAAGAAAATCTTTACAGAGGACTGGCTCCTCTCCGACTCCCAGACTTTGCCTATCACAAGAGATCCCGGATTTAAGGGAAGATCAGTTTTCTTGAAGGGAGAGACATAGGCTTTATGGTTCTGAACATCTAGCCTACCGAGAAGGCAGGAGACTATCCGTCCATCCACAACAAAAGTGCCTCCTCCCGGCAGGTATTGTTCTATGACACCCACAACCTCCCCAGGGATGACAACCTTCATCCGATCACCCTGTAAAGCTCGACCTCGACAACATATTTTCTTTTTTTATGAAAATCATACATTTGTGGTATGATCAAGGGCATCCTCGCCAACAGCTCCAGACGGGCACCAAGTGAAGAGACCTTCTTACCTATAAAAGGAAGATTTCCAGCTTTATGTATTGAATAGACGACCTCGGCGCATTTTATTGCCTTCTCCAGAAAGAGAATATCCATATGTCTGATCTTCGTGCCGAACGGCGGATTCTGGATCACGGTATCGATATGGAGATCTAGGGAGAGGACATCTCCCCTGAAAAATCGCACGTTCATCAGACCGAGCCTCCTAGCATTCCTCCAAGCTGTTGAAATACATGAGGGATCTATATCAACGCCTATCACCTCGGAGGCTCCCAGAAGGGCTGCGGCTATTCCAAGTATGCCATTACCACATCCGAAGTCGGCAACAGAGCGATCTTCTATGTCTCCATGAAGGAAAGCCTCATTTACAAGAAAAGCAGCTATGCTGGGAGGAGTTACATATTGCTCTAGCTCTAAAATATAATTAGAGGTTACTTCCAGATCCTGAAGGGTGATCTCTAAACTCTTCTTGTCAAGCGGCCTCCTTTTCACCGCCTATCCTCTCTATGATTATCTTGGTCATGTGTGGAAGTTTTAGCTTACCTATCTTTACAGCTCCCTTTGCTATCTCAAGATATGGCTCCGCAACCCTCAAGATGAGTAAGGTGTCTCCCAGCATCACACGCGCAGCCCTTCCATCCGGCTTCCCGAAGGCCAGCCGCATACCCTTCTGTAAACGCTCTGCCTTGTGAACCCCCGCTAGGGCGTGTTTTCTTAGGACGTGATGTGGGTAGGGAACTATTTGAAAGAAGTAGAACTCCTCCGGTATGGACTTCCTGATCTGAGCTAAAACACTTGTTCGAGCTGCCTCCAGCGCGTTGCTCTTGACTTGAAAGCTGGCAGTGGCCACGATCCTGAGCTCGTAGTCAAACCTCCCCCTTTGATTTCCATGTGTGAACTTAGATATCTTGCTAGGAGGGTAGCTCCTCATGTACTCTCTCCTGGTATAGGGCCTCTGAAGAGCTCTATAATTTCTTCCAGGTCTAGTCGACACAACACCTCACCCTTCCAGCTTCCTCCTGATAGCTCGAAAGGCTCCTAATAAATATGTAGCCTCATCCGAGGTCATACCGCAGGGGTACATCCTCTCCATCAACCGTCTCAGCAAAGCTTTCGCTCTTTTTCTCTTATGCTTCGGAAGGTCTGTTAGATCTATTATGCCGGAAAAAACATCTAAAAGCTCATTTCTTATTCTTCTTCCGACAGGTTTCAGTAGGACCCTATCCCTATTAAGACTGATGAAGAACTCGTATAACACGATTGCCACAGCGTTAGATAGGTTCAGGGTAGGATACTCCTCGCTCGTGGGTATCGTAATGATCACGTCGCATATGTTAAGCTCCTCATTCGTCAACCCAGTGGACTCCCTCCCGAACACAAGGGAGTAGGTGGCATCCCACCTAAGTTCCTGAACGTAATCCCTGAGAAATACTGCCCTCCTTCCAATTGATCCAAAACTCGCCTTGGCTGTTGTCCCTATCACAACGTCGGATTTGCTCACAGCTTCCTGTAGCGAGTAGAAGATTCTGGCCTTAGAGAGGACGTCTTTAGCATGCATAGCGAGAATGTACGCTCTTTCGAAGGATTCGAACATTGGACTTACAAGCCTCAGGTCATGAAAACCAAAATTTTTCATAGCTCTAGCTATCATACCAACATTAAATGAGCTCTCGGGTTCAACCAATACGACCTGAATCTTCGGCACGTGAGTCACCTAAAGCTAGCTCAATACCTGATCTTTTAACTCTTACAGGGCTGGCGATTGCGTTTCTATCTGCTGTGGAGGCTGTTCGCGGAAGGACCTCCTTGGGAGCACGCCTCTTCTTTCTGGCTTTGTTCTTCGATTACTTGGACGGCGTGACCGCGAGGCTTTTGAGGTCCTCCAGCAAGAGAGGGGAGGCTCTCGATAGGTTTTGTGATAGAATAACTCAGTGCATAGTCCCAGCGATAACGTACTCAGTGAGGGGATCTATTCTAGAGGTTCTCACCGCTACCCTGTTCGTTGTTGCCGGTGCTAGGAGATACGTCCTGAGGAGGAACCCAGAGTTCTTCAGGGGAGCCCCGTTGTTCATACCAGCTCTCATGATAGAGAGTTCCGCATTGGGTGGGTTTGAGCTCCCGTGGATCTTGCTCCTGATGGCGGTAGTCATGACGATAATTCCAGTAAGATATCCAAGGTCCAAGGAAGCCTCTGGAGGGTCTTTTCTGTGGTATTTAAGGCCGATCCCGGTGATGCTTCTCGTTATACTACCTGATCTCCTCGTGAGATACGTATGTCTGACTGTTTTCGCCGGATCGGTTGCCCTGCTGATAGCAGGCCCAGTGATCTGGAGAATGTGGGGAGAGAAAGCCCTTAAAAAGATTGAAGAGGATTATTAGAGCGTATCCATGTATTCCTCAGCCTTGGGAATCTCCTCCTTCATCCCCTTTCTCCTTCTTATCTCCAGTATCGTGTCCACCATGAGGTTCTTTGGTAAGGGCTCCCAGTGAGAGAACTTGAGCTGCCAGAAGGCTCTTCCACTTGTCACGCTCCGCATTTCATTGCTGAAATCCCCCAAAGTCTCTCTGACAGGTATCCTACCTTTAACCACGCTTATCCTCTCTCTCTCCTCTATACCCTCCACGCGGCCCCTCCTTTGAGAGATCAAACCTATCACATTTCCTATAAGCTCAGGAGGCGTTGAGACCTGTATCTCATATATCGGCTCGAGGAGAATAGGATCCGCGCTCAGCATAGCACCATATATCGCCTTTCTTATGGTGGGAACCATCTGAGCTGGTCCTCTATGTGCGGGATCCTCATGTATCATCGCATTTACAAGTCTTACGATGACTCCCATCGTGGGCTCTCCGGCCAGTGGTCCCTCCTTCATGACCCACATGAAGCCCTGTTTGAGGAGCTCCTTGACTTCGTCAAGCCTCTGAACACCAACTGTCCTGTTTATGAGCAAGTTGTAGTTCTCCTCATCTACCTCCATAACATTCTTCGCGTCGTCGGTCTCCATTCCCCCTCTCTCCCTCAGTATCTGAGCCATGGTTCTCCTGTCGAGCCTCTCGTTTATCTCCTTGGTGCGTATGAGTTCTATGACCTTGGGGTCCAACGGGGCCGCGGTCACCCACAGCCTGTTGAGCTTATTGGGGGATTTAGCCAACACCACCTGACTGGTGCCCCTTATGCTCTCTCTGTAAACCACTGTTGGTTCGCTGACCTCGAACTCAAGGCCCTCCTGTTGCAAATGGTAGAGCACTATCTCCAGATGCAGTTGTCCGGTGCCCTTTAGGAGAATCTCTCCAGTCTCAGTATTGTGGACCATCACAAGGTTTGGATCCTGGAGAGTCATCTTCCTGAGAGAGTCGACGAGTTTTGGAAGATCTTGCGGTCTCTTCGCCTCTACAGCTATCGTCACTACAGGTTCTGTCACATACTTTATCGCCTCAAAGCCCTGAGCCACCTTGTCCTTTATCTCGGGAGCTATTACTGTCTCCCCTGCAGACGCTCCGCCAAGGCCCATTATCGCCACTATGTTCCCTGCAGTTATCTCATCAGACCTTATCCGGTATGGCCCCATGTAGAGGGATATCTGCTGAATTCGGTGCTTTTGTCGGGCATTGAGTAGATAGACCTCGTCTCCCTCCTTGAGTGTACCGCTGAATATCCTACCAGTGACCACGAGACCTGCTTGAGGTTCTATCTTGACAGCGTTCACGCCTATTACCAGGGGACCGTTGGGGTCGCAACTCTTTAACGCCTCAACTAGGTCCTTCTGTTCTTTATCTCTCCAGATCCTGTCTATTCTATATTTTTGAGCTTCTATCGGAGAGGGGTGATGCTTGACGACCACATCAAGTATTATCTGGTGAAGAGGGAGAATTTTCCTCAGCTCTTTGCCTCCATCACCTTCCTGGTATGCACTCATTATGTCCGAGAATTTCACCCCCTTCTGCTGAGAGAACGTGTTTGTAAGACCCCACCCGTGTAGAGCGGAACCTAGAGCGACTGAGTCACTCTCCCAGCTCACCTTCCAAGCCTTTTTGAATGGTTCCTCTGCATAAGCCTCTATGAGGCCGTTAAAGTCCCTTATGATCCTGGCGATCTTCCTCTGAACCTCCTGAGGAGTGAGTCTGAGCTCCTTTATCAGACGATCTATCTTGTTTATGAAGAGGATTGGCTTAACCCTCTCCTCTAAGGCCTGCCTGGTTACAGTCTCCGTCTGCACCATGACCTCTTCGACAGCATCAACGACTACTACAGCTCCATCTATCACTCTAAGCGATCTAGTGACGTGTCCCGTGAAGTCTATATGTCCAGGCGTGTCTATCAAATTTATGGCATACTCCCTACCATCCTTCTTGAAGTACAGAGAGACATTGGCTGCCTTGACTGTTATGCCTCTCTTCTGTTCTACATCGAGATAGTCCAGCATCAGGAGCTCCCCAGCCATCTTGTCGCTTATCATGCCGGCACCTGATAGCAGATGATCCGAGAGCGTGGTCTTCCCGTGATCGACATGAGCCATAATACCTATGTTCCTTATGTTCTCGGGGTTCCTCATAAGTCCCTTAAGGTGTTCGACAATTTTCTTGTACTTCTGCAAGGTCCATCACCCATTCGTCAGGACTCGTGCTGGGAGGGAGTAAAAAAACATTCCGCCAGGGACCTAGCAGCGACCACTTAAATATATAGTCCGGAACTAATTGGGGAGGATCAGGGGAGTGATTTGATTGCCGGTTAAGCCTTATGCCGACAAATATTTGCAGCTTTTAGGAGTTTCAGCAAACCCGTTCGCCCGATCCTATCTGGTGGAGGAAGCTGATCCTTTTAATCTGTTTGTTAAACAGGAGATCGACTTTTTATTGGATCCTCTAATTGGTGAGGCACTTTCCAAAGTCGGATCCAGCTTTGTAGCCCTAACGGGGGACCCTGGATCCGGTAGGAGCCTAAGACTCAGAGTGGCATCTAAGGTGTTCAAGGACAACGAGGCCTTTCCCATGGAGTATCCAGTGGAGCCTGTGATGATGGGCCACGATTTGATCAAGGAGATAATTCTCTTATCCTATGAGAACTACAAGGGGGTGGGGAAAGTCCTCAGAAAAACCCTACTGGGCGTAGGAGAGCTAACAGAGGAGGAATTAGAGGAGATAATGGCATCTCCGAGCAGTGCTGGAAGAACAATCATAAAAGCTCTGGCGTCCAACAAGCCCTCCTGTCTTCTGATGGATGACGTTCACAACGTGCTCTTTCTGGAGGACGAGTGGATATTTTATTTCTTTGAAATGTTGAGGGAGGTCGCCTCCAATCTGCCGGATGGCTCCCTCGTCATGTTAACCTGCAATGGTGAGGCCTTTGGGGAGATAGAGAAGAAGTTCCCGGCTTTGGTTTCCAGGATGCACGAAAAGCTTGAGATTCCCCCTCTAGCAGATCATGAGGCCATATCCCTCGTATCAAAGAGGATTGAGCTCTTCAAGGTCAGACCGTTCTCCTCTCCTCTTGGTCCGTTGAGTGAGGAGGTTGTTATCAGGGCTAACAAGCTGGCCAACGGAAATCCTGCTAGATTACTCTCATATCTGGAGAAAGCAGTTGACCTGGCCATCGTGCTGACCTCCGACAGGGTGGACATAGGCATCTTCGAGAAGATCGAGGAGAGAGAGCTCCCGCTCATGGATTTTCTGAGGAGCCTACCGGAAGGATCTCGTGACGTTGTCAGGCTCATAGCTGAGAAGTATGGGGGGGGACCGGTCACCCTGAACGAGATAGCGTTGGATATGGAGATTCCCGTATCCAAAGCCTTTTCTAAGATTGAGTCGCTAGTTATTTATGGGATTTTAAGAAAGGATCCTCAGGGAAAGTATTTCCTTCCAAAAGAGTTTCTAGTTCAAGGAAAGAAGAGGAAAGAAGAGGTTAGTAAAGAGAAAAGTGAACAAACTCTCAAGCTGGAGGAGCTCAGAAGAAGAGGCATTGAGAGGATAAGAAGAAAATTCGGAATAAGATGATGAGTTTAAAAGCACCACCAGTTTTGTGAGAGAGGGGTGAGTTTTGTGATCGGTGAAGGGAGAGAGATCCCGAAGGAAATAGAGGTTGCGATCGGTGAAGGGAGGAAAATCCTTTACGAACATGAGGCCAAGAGTTTGATAGCTAGATATGGAATACCGGTTACCAAGATCGCCCTCGTCAAGAGCCCTGAGGAGGCCGCTCAGAAGGCCAAGGAGATCGGCTTTCCTGTCGTTCTTAAGATAGTGTCACCGGATGTAGTTCATAAAAGCGATGTTGGTGGCGTCATCGTCAACCTCAGGAGCGAGGAGGAGGTCAAGAGAGCCTACGACAAGATAATAGAAAATGTTAGATCTCACAAGCCGAACGCCAAGATAGAAGGTGTCTTAGTCCAGGAGTTCGCTCCAAGCGGAGTGGAGGTCATCATAGGACTTATAAGAGATCCTCAATTCGGTCCAACGGTCATGTTTGGTCTTGGAGGTGTGTTCGTGGAGATATTCAGAGACGTCTCCTTCAGAGTAGCTCCACTGAGCGATCTAGATGCTGAGGAGATGATTAAGGAAATAAAGAGTTATAAGATCCTCGCAGGATACAGAGGATCTCCCCCGGTTGATATAGATTCTCTGAAGGACGCCTTGATAAAAGTGGGACAGATAGGTCTCGATGTAGAGGAGATCTCAGAAATGGACCTTAACCCCGTGATTGCCTATCCCGAGGGCATAAAGGTTGTAGATGCCAGGATAATACTCGGGTAGCTGAAGCGGAACCTCTGAGGTGAGGATATGGTAAAGCGTCTCTCTGAGCTCTTTGATATGCCTGTTTTCTCTGCCGAGGGAAAATATCTAGGAACTGTCGAGGATTTCGTGATGGATGATTCGCAGGGTAAGCTGGCAGCCATCATAATAGCGCAGAAGAGGAAAGGAGCTAAGAGAATGACGATCCCTTACGAGCTCGTCAAAGCCTGTGCTGATATCTACATAGTTCAGGTTTGAGTAAAATTTCCTCTTCACCGCTCTTGAGAAACCTTGCCTGGGTTGATGGGGAATATTTATATTGTAGTCACATCGGACATGTCCGAGCCCCCTATGAGGGGCGATCTATGAGATTTTTTATTCTGTAAGGAGGCGAAGGCATGGAGGCCGCTAAAAGCTCCTTGGAAGTTCTAAAGGCTCAGAGAGAAGAGCTGCGGCAGAGGCTTCACCAGATCAGGGATGAGAGAAGGAGGCTTATAGAGGAGCTCAACGGTCTGCGGAGCAAGAAGAAGGAGATCATAAATCAACTTAGGAGTAAGAGGGAGGAGCTTAAAAAAATCCTTGAGGAAAGAAAGAGGCTTCGAGAGGAGATAAGTGAGCTCAAGGAGAAGAAGAAGGATACCTTAGAGAAGTTCTTCGAGGCCAAGAGGAAAGCGGAGGAGATAAAAAGAGAGTATGAGGAGATCATGAAGAGCGTAGGAATTCCTGAAAGGGTGATAAGGCAGAGAATCCGAAGACTTGAGAAGAGAATAGAGACGCAACCCCTCTCAAAGGACGCTGAAAGGGATCTCGTCATGCGCGTCGGACACTTGGAGGCTTTACTTCAGGAGATAAACAGAGCTAAGTCCCTAAAGAGAAAACAAATAGAGATACTGGCTGATCTTGAGAGGTGGCGTTTCTTCCTAAGGGACACTAGTGAGGGAATAAGGAAGAGAGTCGAACGCGTGAAGGAGATAAACGAACAAGCCTCTAAGATTATAGAAGAACTCGATTCAAGGAAACCTGAGATAGAGGAGCTGAACAATAAGATGAGAGAGCTCAGTGACAAGATAGATGCCATGAAGAAGGACATGGATCAGATCTTCAACGAGTTGTCTGTTATACGAAGTAAGCTTGAAGAGCAGAGAGCCAAGATAGAGGGAGAGAGGATGGAAAGAGAGGAGGAAATTAAGACTAGAATCATAACAGAGGCAAAGGAGAAGCTCAAGTCCGGAGAAAAACTTACTTTGGAGGAGTTGAAGGCCCTCATAGAGGCGGGTGTGATAAAGGTTCCTGGAAAGTAAGTATTTCTCAACCTTTTTATTTTGAGTGTTTAAAGAACGGAGAGGGAGCATAATCGAACCATGAACGTGAACGTCACCAACAGTAGCTTCAGGAAGATTCTAGTGCTCTGTGTTGATGTAGATGATGATTTGGGCAGGAAGACTGGCATAAGAGGTCCTGTAATTGGGAAAGAGGAGAACCTAAAAGCAGCTACAGCATTAGCTGTAGCTGACCCCACGGAGGCGGATGCGAACGCTATCTTCGGTGCTGTGAGGGTGTATGAGGAGACGAAAAGGGAAGCTCCTGAGGCAGAGGTTGAGATAGTCACAATTACAGGACATCCGAAGACAGACCTCAGAGCGGATCAAGAAATAATAAGGCAGATGGATGCTGTGACCGAGAGGTTCAGGCCTGACTTCATAGTGTTAGTATCAGATGGTGCCGACGACGAGCGAGTAATACCCCTCCTCCTCAGATACTGCCAGACCATCTCGGTGAGAAGGGTGATAGTTCAACAGAGCCGGAACCTGGAGGAGACGTATTTCCTGCTCAAGAGATATATAGATAAACTGTTGGAGAGCCCTGGGACCAGAGCCATCGCCCTGGGTGTCCCAGGAACTGCCATATTTCTAGCAGCGCTGTTCTACCTGTTGGGTTTGCAGAGGTTCTTCCTAGTAGGAGTAGGACTCACTACAGGGATTCTTCTTCTAGATAGAGCATTTAACATTGTCGGAAGAGTGGCATCCATTGTAAACTACTTCGGGAGGGATATAGGAGCCATCTCCTTTGTTGTAGGATTGATAGGATTGTTGACTACTTCTGGGATGATATACAACGAAGCCACCTCCCTGGCCAACAGATTCACGGCCTACATCCTCATAGCTAAGATAATGGAGGACTCGTCCCTGATGGTGGCTGCCTCAATGGCGATAATGTTCCTCGGTAGCTTTGTGGAGAAGGTGGTCAAACATGAGGATCCTTACGAGAGGCTTTTAGGGGCTCTGATGTCGGTGCTTGTCTGGCCTGCTTTGAAGTTCTCAGGAGAGTATCTCCTCGGCAGGATATCTCTAGAAACTCTCTTCTTTGTAGAAGTTTTCCTCGCCTTCGCCGGAGTAGGGTTCTTCTTTGTCACCCTCAAACTCAAGAGAAGGGCTTCCCTCAGAGAGAGATATTGATATATCTGCCGACTTCCTGAGGGCTACGCTGAAGCCTGGCTCCGCGCCTATAACGATGGTCTCCTTACCGGATTCCTTGGCCTTATGAACTATTGGCAGGTAGGCGGCGCTTCTGGTCACCAGAACTATTGTGTTTATTTTGTCTGCTGCTATTGCCTCCATGGCGGCTATGGTAAAGTCGACCTCCACCTTGCCTGTGGATATTATGGCCCTGAAACCGGCATTGTTGACTGCCTCTACGAGCTTCTCGGAGGCCTTTCTATCGAGTACCACGACGGATATCACCGGCCTTCCCAAATCCATGCCTATCTTTCTTATGGTCTCCAGGTTCACGTTCAGATCCTTGCGGAGCATGTTGGGCCCATCCACAATTATCGCGATCTGTTTTCTCTTCACAGCCTTTGTGACGGATCTTAAGACCTTCAACAACGGACACCTCTGGAGGGTTCTCCTTCTTGTGGCTGAGGGACCCTTATAATTGTAACTAATTTGTAATTAATTTCCATAGATCTCGATGAGAGCTGACGAAAAGATTTATAGACGTCGACGGTGGGATTCCCTCTGATACACAATGATATGTCCCAAGTGCGGCCATCTCATGAGACCTAGGAGAGAAAAGGAAAAGATAACTTTCTTCTGTCCTGCTTGCGGCTATGAGGCCAAGAAGGTGCGGAATGTGAAGGTATCCAGGAAGGTGAACAGATCTGTAAACGAGGGGGTAATAGTGATAAAGGACCCCGCCAAGCTCATATCACTGCCGATCGACGAGGATGCCGTCTGCCCCAAATGTGGGAATAAAGGCGCGTATGTTCAGGTGGTTCAAACCAGAAGCGCTGATGAACCCCCAACCAGGATATACACTTGTACTCAATGTAGGTACGTCTGGAGGGAGTACATGTAGTGAACGTCCTTCAGGAACTTGAGTCTTATGGAATACCTCGGGATGTACTCAGGAGGAACTTCATAAGTAGATATAGAAGAATTTTAGGGAAGGAGTTCAGCGAGTTCTTCAGGTATCTAGCCCATCTACCGAGGAGAAGTCTCAGAGTAAATCCTATGAAGGCGGTCACGGACGAGGAGATCACGTTCCTTGAGAGTGAGAGGTTCCGTCTCATCAGGATACCATGGTATGAACATGGTTTTTGGATATTATCCGGCCCGGAGAGGCCTGGAAACACCATATCCCACAAGCTCGGTTTAATTTACCTCCAGGAGGCTGCATCCATGATCCCTCCTGTTGTTTTGGATCCACAACCAGGTGAGAGGATTTTGGACATATCCGCTGCTCCAGGGTCTAAAACCACGCAGATGTCGGAGATGATGAGGTGGAGAGGCACGATCGTGGCCAATGATGTGTCGCTCCCCAGAATCAAAGTTTTAGTCTCCAATATCCAGAGAATGTCCTCATTAAATGTGATCGTGACTCGAGTGGATGGAAGATATGCTCACAAAGTGTTCGGAGAATGTTCATTTGATAGGGTCCTGGTTGATGCTCCCTGCAGCGCTATAGGACAAGTCAGGCGATCTTGGGAGGCCCTGAAGAGATGGAGCCTGAGGGCAGTTAAGAGGATCTCGCACCTCCAGAAAAGCCTCGTTCTCTCAGCGTACAGATGTCTGAGGAAAGGAGGGCTCCTTGTCTATTCAACCTGTACGTTTGATCCTGAGGAGAACGAGTTTGTGGTCCAGACCTTGGTGGATCTAGGATGTGAGGTTCTAAAGCCAGACGTGGACGGTCTGAGGTTCAGAGAGGGACTTACAGAGTGGGAGGGATCACGCCTGGACCAGTCCATCAGGAGAACGATGCGCATATATCCTCACCACAACGACACGGAGGGATTTTATGTCGCTCTCGTCAAGAAGGAATGAGCGCAGTTGCTCCATAAGTGATTTTCTTGAGTGGTTGAGAGGCAGGTTCGCAATTCCCACCGAAAGGATACCATTTAGGCTGATACCGTCGGGTAAGAAGAGGATAAGGATTTTCTCTGGTGATGAGGGTCTCGCAAAGTCCTCAGTTGTTGTGGGAGTTTACGTGGCCAAGAGAACTCCCTTTGGTTACGTGTTAAGTGTGGAGGGAGCACAGCTCTTAGGCCCTCTAGCCAGAAAGAATGTTTTAACCTTAAACCAGGAGCTTTTATATAAATGGATGTTGGGAGAGGACATCGAACCGCCTCGAGCTTATCTGGAAGAAGGTGTTATTTTGTTGAGGCATGACCGCCTGTTCCCCGGTTGTGGTTATTTTGATGGGAAGATTGTAAGAAACTTCCTACCCCTGGATAGGAGGATCGAGAGATGAGAAGGTTTCTTGTCCTCTTCCTATGCGTCCTTATGTCCTGGTGGATCGTTGGAGTTGAAGCTATACCAGAAGGCAGCAAGGCTCCTGACTTCATGGTGGAGACCTACTCCGGGGAGTACATATGTCTAGCAGAGTTTGAGGATAAAGTAGTCATACTCGGATTCTTTCAGTATAAGTGCTCTCATTGTAAGAGAGATCTCCCAATAATGAGCGAAGATCTTAAGAAATGCGATCCAAACAGCTACGTGGTTATCTTAGATGGTGTGGGAGGGGATGCTCATCTGGATTATATGCTGTTCAGGAAACACGCCCTGGGGGACAACTGGTATTTTATCCCTGAGAATTTCAATTTAGTTAAGCTATATGCTGTTAAATTTACGCCGACGTGGGTTGTGATATATCACGGGGTTGTCAAAAGGTTCATAGTTGGAGAGGCCAAGCAGGACTTCTGCGAGCTTGTGAACGACGTCTTAGCTGAAGCTAAGGAGCCCACCACCATAAACGGGAAGATGATCATCGAGAACGGTGAGTTGCTCATTGAGGGATTAGTAGTTTCAAATGGAGTTCCTCTCGCTGGGAGAGATCTCAGCGTAGTCATCCGAAAGGATAGAGAGAAGGTTTCCTCTTATGAGGTCTCTACAGACAAGGAAGGCGCGTTCAGGCTGGTCAGGAACATAACATGGATGAGACCCGGGAATTACTCTATAGAAGTTTCTTTTGAGGGAGATAAGGGACATAAGCCCGCTCATTTAGTCAAAAAATTCGAGTTGAGGGGAGAAGCTGAAGGGGACGATAAGAATCTCCCTTCTAAGGAGATTTCACTGTTCTTCTCGAGAGAAAGGAAGAAGTTAAGAGATCTTTTAGGATCAGAACATTCCACCAGCAAGGCAGCGCTTGTGTTAGCACTCGAGAATCAAAAGGTAAGGCTCGAAATTAGCAAGCTTAAGGAGATCGCTGAGGAGGGATATTCTCTCATCTCTGAAGGGAATGTTTCAGGTGCCGAGATGCTTAGGAGGGAGTATGTCTGCCTCAGGGATGCTATCGTTGAATCGCTCGCTCAAGCTGAAAACATTTCAGGATGCGTGATGTTCAACCTCACATCCGGGGTGAGAAAGGGAGAAACCAGGAGCATAAGCTTTAAGGTCCTGGGTCCGTACGCCAAGAAAATAAGAATTGAAATAGCTCAGACACCCCAGCCTCAAATTCTTTGGATCTTTGGATCACCAGTCTATTCCGTGGAGGCACGATGGGATGAGGAGGTCAGGACAAATCTTTCCACGTGGTTGAGTAACGTATCCTATTCCGAGATCCACGGTCCTCTAAATGGAACCGTGAACTTGTCGATAAAGGCGGACAATTTGGGAGTTATGAGGTGGATCCTCTTCCTCCCGATCGAGATGCCTGAGGCCATTCTAAAGGTGAGGATAGCTGTGTGTTATTCTAACGTATCAACGCGTGCTCTAGCGGACTATCTCTCTAAGGCGTGATCGAGCAGTATTTTCATCTCAGCTTTCTTTATGAGAAATCTAGCTCTGTTCACAAGACTTGGAGGAACAGCCACCCCCTTGATTCCCGAGGAGACTAGGTGCACAGTGCAATCGGAGGTGAGCTTGTCGAGAGCAAGTATCACTGGGGCATGGCGGGCTATCGGCCGGATTAATGAGAACAGCCTTCTGATCCCTATCTCCTTGAATCTGAGGTCCTCCCGTAGATCCAATATCACTGCTCTTCTCCTTTGGATATCGGAAGGCTCTGTGGAGATAAGATCCAGTACTCCCTCTAAGAGAAGAGCGAAATCTCTGTTCTTCGATTTGTGAGCATCTTTTCTGGTCAGAACTGGTATCACTCCATCTGGAAGGTCATTCGCCTTGTCGGAGGATGAGAGCATGTACGTCCCGAGAGGATATCTCGACATCTCCTCGCCTACCATTTGAAAGCCCTCATTAAGGATCACCAGACCATCAGCCGATACTTTCAAGTCTGTAGGTGACCTGGCGAGCAAGTAGATGTCCGTAGCCGTGATGTGTGCTTCTCTCAAGAGAAGCTCCTGCTTCGCACGCTCGACTTTCTTGGGTTTCAACTCCAGCTCGACCGTTTGCCCCTCCTCAGTCCTTTGAACGACTGATTGTGTTTCTTTTGTTTTTTCTGGAGGAGCAGGTCTTGTAGGAAGAACTAGTGTTATCAAAAACTCCTCACCAGTCTTTTCTGTGGGAAGAATCCACTGCACAACAGGTTCCTTGTTTAGATGCCAGGATATATCCCTGTAAAGCGTAGCCAGTCTTCTTAACTGATCATCGGAGAGGGAAGGAGCTCCGGTTAGCTCCTCTTCTACCCTCTTGACCACTTTAAATCCTCCCCTGCTTATCAGGGTTTGAAGCTTCTTTTCAGCAATGTTGGAACGTATGGACATGTCACCCTTCATCACCTCGAACGTGTCAGCATCAGGCTCCTCGATATCGAAGGAAACCCCATACTTTGATGTTATCTTCACGCGATCTCCTTCAGGAAGGATCCAGCCCGAGCACCTAACGTTCACAGAGTCCAGGAACAACATCGAGGGAACCAAGTCCTCTGGTTCCGTTTCGACTGCCGATAGAAGAGTCGGGGTAAACACGCCTCCCAAAAGCTTTAGAAACACCTCCTTCATCCTTCTGCTACCCACACCCCATTCCAGAAGGGAAGTCAAGGTGGTCCTTTTGAGAACCTCATAACTCGGGGAGAGAGCTTCCACCACCCATTTGTTCTCTCTAAAACCATCGAGCTCCTGAAGGTTTCTCTCAAGATCTTTCCATATGTCTGAGCCCATGCTTAGATGAGATATCATACCTGAGATCCTGCTACACCTTCTCTCGAGCTCAGGAAGATCCTTGGACTTGATCGACAGGAATAACTCATGTAAAACACCAGCTTCCCTGAGAAGACCCAATATTGTCTCTCTGGGAACCACAAATCCTTTTGGAACAGGATATCCATCCGAAAGAAGATCTCCTAACGCTGCAGCTATTTCTCCAAACTCTTTAACGGATTCACTGTTGAGCGAGCTTAAAGGCACACAGAGATTGGATGCCATGAGAAACACCATTCAACAGAAGAAGTGAGCGAGGTCTGAATTATAACTTTGTGCTCGCTACTGCATCCTGTTGAGGGAGACCACATCAGATAACTCGAGACCAGTTATCTCGCTGGCACTGGCCCTCCTGGCGGACACCTCGATCAGGTTGGAGCTCCCTACTATGAGAAAGGGACCTCCAGATTCAGCTTCCTCGAAGGTCTTGACGAACCCCACATCAAATAGACCTTTTCTCGTCTCGAGAAGATACCTACCGGTCGGATCAAGAAACTCCGGTTTTATGTTCGTCACAACGTTTCCGAATCGGTCCACATTCAAAACTCGACCTTTAATTGTTCCCTCTTCAGTGATGAAGACCTTCCAAAGATCCAAATGGATATATTTCCTTAGAGGAGGACCTATCTTCCTTGGATCCAGGCCTTTAGACAGATAGGCTGCCACCGGAGCGAAGATATCCCTGCCATCGAATGTTCCGCTTCTTTCCGGTATGTACCACCTAGAAGCTATTTCGAACACCTCTATCCTCGGGGAAAGGCTTTCCGCTGCGGGTATCAGCAGACCGTTATCTGGACCAACGAAAAGATGATCTGAGGCTTTTATCACTATTGCTTTCCTCTCTGTGCCAACTCCTGGATCAACGACCCCCAGGAAAATCGTTCCTTTGGGGAACCATCTACAGGCCTGCCAGAGTATGAAGGCCCCGTGAATCACGGAAAATGGTTGCACCTCGTGGGATATGTCTACTATCTCAGCCTGCTGATTTATGCTCTTTATTACTCCCTTCATGGCGGATACGTAGTAGTCCCTATTACCGAAGTCCGTCAGGAGGGCTATCACGCTCAATCCGAGGCACCCAGCGCCGACGTATGGAGGTCCTCGTATACGGGTCCTTTGGACGTGAGAGTGCTCTTCTTGACCTTGAGCTGTGTGACCGATATACTGCCGAATTCCAAATCGGCGAACTTCGAAATGATCCTTCCGAGGTCTGCAGAGCAGTATTTGACTCTGGCCACGGTTACATGTGGTTGGGGCTTTTTCTTCTCCCGAGGAAAGCCAAGTTCGGTCAGCGAGGATTCCATCAGATCTATCAGATGAACAGCCTCCTCAAACCCCTCCTTTATCCCAACCCAGATGACTCTAGGCCGGGTGGTGGAGGGAAAGCTCCCTACTCCCCATAAAACCATCTCGAATGGGCTTACTTTATGGGATACCTCATCGACGACCCTATAGATGTGAGGTAATCTGTCCTTGTTCACATCCCCAAGGAACTTTATCGTCAGGTGTATGTTCTCCGGCTCCACAAGCTTCAACCTAGAGGAGGATCTTACAAGATCCTCTTGAAGTCTTGTTATCTTGGAGATCACCTCTCGATCGTCTATGTCTACTGCTATGAAGGTTCTTATGGCCAAGTACCGATCCCTCAGGGTTCGCCCTTACATGGTATGAAGCACAGAAGTTCAGTGTCCTCAAGGGCCTCGAACGAGTGGGGTTTATTTGGTGGTATGTAGATTGCATGACCATCCTCAACCACAGCTTCGTCGTCTCCGGATCTGACCCTGAGCTTCCCCTTTATCATGTATATCTCATGCTCCCAGTCGTGGGAGTGAAGTTTTATCGAGGCTCCCTTCTTAAGAGTGAAGTGGCGCATGGAGAAAGTTGGGACTCCATCTCTCTTCTTTGAGAGGACCCATCTTATATGAACCCCCTCAGCAAAAGTCTCAGGTTCCACATCCAGGACCCTCTTGACGATCATCATGTGGCACCGAGCCATGAGCACATCACTAAACTTAAAAAATGTTCATCAGCCCCTGAGATCCTGAAGTGAGTTTAATAAGCCTTTCAGAGAATGGTTAAATAGAACAAAGGCCCATGTAGATTGCCACTAGGTGCAATCCATGAAAGCCAAGATCTCAAGGGCGAGCTTCGCTCGGGAAGTGAGCCGCAGTCTTAGAGATAAGAGTCCCTGGATCATTGTGGATGACCCTGGGTTATGGATTGAATGTAAAAAGAGAACCTCTATTGAGGATCTGGATGTTATCCTTTACCTCCACGCTAGTCTAGGATACAACTACGATTCCAAAGACTATCTGTTCAAGATAAAGCCCATTGTATTGGTGTCGGATTCGGAGAGAAGGAATTGGATTGTTCTTGACTCTCCGAGCCAGCTGGCTAGGATCTATGGATCGAGCTTCATATCGGGTATAGAGAAGCGACCGGCAGCCTTTCTGGAGGAGGAGAACATAGATAAAGAGATGCTCTTCAAGCTCTACAAGAAGTTCGGAGAAGGAGGGGTTTTTCATCCGAGAGTTTCCTGGAAGAGCATGATGGGTCTATCGGACTCAGTGGGAATCTTCGTGACCCGCGTAGATCCAGTTGACTCCTCACGCCTATCGGATTGCAGGACCAAAGTTCTCTCTGTGGTGATGAGCAGAAAGTTTATAGATGGGGATTATTCCCTAAAAGCGAGCTTACCCTTCATGCTGGGATCTTGGGAGACAAGCTCCTTCATTGAGAATTTTGGATTGGACTTTGAGGACATAATATCGCTGGAGGATGACGTGCAGAGTGTTATGGAGGACCCCCAGGAGGTCATAAAGCTCACTGGATTTATGAGCATCCTTAGGACAGGTGCCACCTTCGAGGAGAGAGAAGGCATCTGTGATCTTGAGATAGAGCTCTATTGGATAAGCTCCTCCCTTTTGAGGAGAAATGGTCGTGTGTTCGTTAAAGATGTGATGAGGCTACTAGCAAAAGACTGTTTAGAAGGAGAGAGAGTACGAGGCTCCATTTGGAACACGTCTTTCTGGAAGAAGACTTTGAACAAGTCGATAAGAAGCATGTTAAGGAAATGGCGTGCAGAGACCAGATCTAGAGGAATTAGGGAGAAGCTCAAAGCCTATAAAGGAGCCGAAAGGAGGATCACTTCCAGTATTTGAGCCTTGTGAGGCAGCTTCGTTCATGGGCATTTGTGGACATCGAATCAAGGGAGTTTTTAGTTTTATTGTAAATCAGGTCTGGCCTAGAGCACCGAAACTCCTTAAAGGAGGATATGGCGGTTCTCCCTTCGTGGAGAGAGCGGGATCGCCCTGAAGGGGACGAGACCTATGACCTGATCCTGATGAACCCGGAGAGGACTGAGATCGGTGTGCCCAGGACCGGATGCATGTCCTGTGAGGGACCACGTCCGCTGAACCGAGCTCCCTTTGATCCCCTTGAATACCCCCCTTATGACCCCTCTTCTTCAGATTGATAGAGAAAGAAGCGTTTTTATTCAAAGGAGAAATTATTGTCCCGTTCTTTTCGTGTTTTTTCTTAATTGAAGCGTTTTGCTTGGTCCCATAAAGTTTTTATTTGGACTCGTTGATTCATTCCTTGTTCATTCGAAGGAGGTGAGGATATAATGGTTCAGGCCTTCGAGTTCCATGTTATAGGTGAAATATACGATGCTGACAGGAGTTTGATGAATGATCCCGGATTTCTCCAGGAGGCCATAGTCTCTGCCGTTGTCGGATCAGGTCTCACTCTCTTCGATGTTTACGTTCATGAGCAGAGGAGCGGGCTCATAGGCATCGGCGTCATAGGGGAATCGCATGTGGCGGTTCGAACCTGGCCCGATGTAGGGATTGTGACCGTGGAGGTATCGTCCTGTAAGGACGCTGAGAGCACGTGGATGGTCTATAGAAGACTTGTGGAGATGTTTAGAGGTAAAAGCGGGAATGCCATGGAGATCAGAAGTGAAATAAGGGTAATCCAGAAGGCTCTACTGCAGAAAGCAGTATAGCTTTCATCCAATTTTGAGTAGCTCACTGCTTTTTTAGCTCGAGATGTATCCTCCCAAAACCTACGGACCTCCCCACTCCTACGCCGCATATCTCTCCGAATCTGAACAAAGTGTTAGCCCAGGCGGCCATGGAGGAATGGGCCTCCCTCTCCCATCCAGGATGTTCTATTACTTTATAATTTACCCACCCTACAAAGCCCACCACAGACTTGTCAGCTCCCAGAGGAATGGGCCTGCTGGTGCACAGCTCATAACCAGTCTCAACTATGCTAAGAGCTGCCCATGTGGAAATTATCTTCGGACGAGGACATTTTACGGGAGATCTAAGGTTCCAAAGAGCCGATAGAGAGAACAGTATCTTTCTAGGGCTCGGGTATAGATCGCAATACACCGTCGATGCTTTTCTCAGGCAAGTGGGAGTCAGAAACTTTATCCTGAATGAGTGCAGTGGCTCTTTTGTTATCAGGGAGTCATAGGTGTGCTCGCTCCAGAAGGCATCTTTCACCTCCAACGATATTTCCCCAAGCCTTATAATGGGCTTCTTCAGCAGCCATACTCTCAGAGGGTTGAGGAGGTTGCTGTTAAAGAGGACAACACCAGCCTCCAGAGAGTCTCCGGTGTTCACCTGAAACTCCTGTGTTCCACACCAAGCCTTCCACGGAACGGGAGGTATTGGGGGGTTAACTACGATCTCGCTGGAGTAGCTGCTGTCCAGGATTCTGGACGCCATCGGATCCGTGGACCTTATGGCCCTCTTGAAGGTGGACAGGAGCTCGCTTCCTGCTAACCCCAGCTCCCCGTCCTCCCTACAGGTCATGTTGATATCCAATCGATAGAGCTTGTGTTCCTCCTCATTCTCCATGTGGATCTGATGTCTTCTCCACCCACTTTTTATTAATTTCTTAGGCCGCTAGGATGCCCGAGTGGGTATGCTCAGGTACAAGTACGTGGGGCTTGTTGGTCTGCCGGGATCTGGTAAAGATCTCGCCGCTGAGATATTACGTGAGGAGCTGGGATTTGTCCCCATCAGGATGAGTGAGGAACTTTCAAAGAGGATCAGGGAGATGGGCGTGAATCCGACAAGAGATAAGCTTAGAGAATTTGGAATGAAGCTTAGAAGGGAAAGAGGTGCGTATGCCATTGCTGAAATGGTATTGGAGCGTATAAAGGAGATGGAAAGGGAGATCAACCCTCCTGGTTTCGTGATAAATGGCATAAGAAATGTGGAGGAGATCGACTTCTTCAGGAAGAAGCTAGGGTCTTCTTTCCTATCTCTGACGATTTACGCCCCCAGAGATCTGAGATATGTTAGATTACTCAGGAGAGGAAGAAGGGGATTCGATAAAGAGACTTATGAGGAGTTCCTCCTTGAGGACAGGAGGGAGGTCGAGACCTTCAATCTGGGAAATGCCATGATTCTTGCGGACAAGCTCGTAATCAACGATAAAGATAGTGAGAGCCTTAAGTACGCGCTTCTGAGAGCTATTCTGGATATATAATGTTTTCTACTCCCTCAACTTACCTGAAAGTCGCTAAGAAAGCCCTCATTTTAACGAGGGGATGGGGTTGGGTGTTGGTAGTTTTATACCGCAGAGGAAGCAGCTTTGCCGCATACTCCTTGACCTCCATGAGACTTTCATCGTAAAGCTCTGGTCTTTAGACGGAAGAGGTCGCTGTCAGGATACTGACCTCCAGTTCAATCTCAGCTCATCGGCATAACCTCTGGCGACGAGAACTTCCTGGAGTGAGATCCTCCTCCCGAGTATGGGGTGCTTGTGGGCCTTGTACTCCGGTCTGTACTGTCCCATGACGTTGACCAACGTGTTCGGGATGTTCTCCCTGATCCATCTGAGAATAGGCATTGTACAGCACTCGAGATGACCCGGAAGAACCAGGTGCCTGATGATAATCTCACCTCCGAGCTCGTATATTTTCCTCAAGTTTCTTGTGAGGATCTCCCTGTAATTTCTCGCCCTGCTGAGCTCCATGGCATGAGCATCATCCCAGTATTTAAAATCGGGCAACCAGAGGTCCACGACCCCCACGAGGAGCTCAAGGGTCTCTGGCGTCAGGTACAGATTTGAGTTCCATATGATGGGAAGATTTCCTGTATACACCCTGAGTGCCCCAAGTATCGTGTGGATGTTCGGCGTGGGATCCCCTCCCACCAGGTTTATGTTTATTGCTCCCCTTCTCTCCAGCTCGAGCATTATGGATGCCAGCTCGCGAGGCCCAACGCTGGCCCCTGATCCAGGGTTTCTGGAGATATCCCAGTTTTGACAATATATGCAGTGGAAATTGCACCCTGAGAAGAAGATAGTCCCCGACGGAACAAGGGGCGGTTCCTCGCCGAGATGGAGAAAGGCGCTCGCTACTCTCGATGTATAACCCACTCCACAGACCCCTGTAGATGTTCTTCTATTAACTGCGCAGTTCATCTCACAGAACTTACAGCTCTCAACGAGCTTCTCAGCTATTTTATGCTTTAAGTCAAGAAGAGAGAATTTAGGGGTCTCCTTGAGGATTCTTCGGTGCTCGCCCTTTCTTACAAGCTCAAGAAGCTCAATTGTCCTCTCCAAATTTTCCTCTCGAGGATCGCTCTCCTCAGATGAGGGCATATGCTTTGCGACGACAAATAAGGGGATTTCCTCGCCACGTGCTACTTTGAGATACCTCCTTATAAGATCTAGTTCCTCGGAGCTCATGTTGGAGACCCTTGGGGGCCGCTGCAACCACCGCGCTCGAAGGAGGCATGACAGCCGAGGCGGGGTCCAATACTTGACCCCTCTCCTTCCCCCTCGAGGGGCACTAGCCTCCCCTGACCTTTGCGGGGAGGATGTCCCCTGGGCAGCGGCCCCCATAGATAAGGGAGGATGAGAAATTAAAGTTTTATCGATGATGGCTGACCAGGTTAAGGTTAATTCGATCCAACACACAACTGTTGTTCAGGAGGTAAGCCTTGATGAGGCTTGATAGAACTCGCTTCGGACCGGCTGGTTTTCCCATAGATGCAGGCCGTGATGAGGCCTTCAGATATCTGAACAGCATAGGTCTAGATGGAATGGAATATCAGGCCGTCAGAAGAGTTCCCACCAACGAGAAGGTCCTCAGATCCATCAAAGAAGAGGCAGAGAGGTACGACGTGCTTCTCACCGTACACGCTCCCTACGCGATAAACTTGGCTGCAGAAACGGAAGAGAAGAGGAAAGCCAGCATCATGAGGATAGTTGCAGCTGCAGAAGCAGCTCACAAGATGGGGGCCCTTCACGTCACGTTTCATCCCGGATATTACCTGAAAAGAAGTCCTGAAGGGGCTCTAAGAATCGCAATAGACTCATTGAGAGAGGTCATCAGAGAGATGAAATCTAGAGGGCTCAATCATATAGAGCTGGGTCCCGAAACTACGGGAAAGCCTAATCAGCTTGGATCTCTCGAGGAGGTCATAACGATGGCGGAGGAGCTGGACAACGTTCTACCCACAGTAGATTTCGCGCACATCCACGTGAGGGAAAAGGAAGGACGGATAAGATGTAAGGAGGATTATCGTAGAATAGTCGAGATCATTGAGAGAAGACTCGGAAGCGCTGATGGTCTCGTTATACACTTCACCGAGGTTGAGGCTACCTCAAAAGGATACGGTGAGAGAAGGCACCATGAGCTCGGATCGGGATATGGACCGAATTTCGAGCCGCTGGCTGAAGTGATGGTTGAGCTGGGAGTCAAGTGGTTTGTGGTCTCAGAAAGCCCTATCTTGGAGAGGGACTCCATCAAGATGAGGGATATGTACAGGAGAAAGCTCTCAAAGATGTGAAGAAAGTTTTATATCTTCCTGAATCTAGGAAAGCGGGAAGCCCGGGTGGTGTAGCCCGGCTAGCATAGAGGCCTGTCGAGCCTCAGACCCGGGTTCAAATCCCGGCCCGGGCGCTTTTATTTCTATTCTAATCCATCATGGCTTTCAGAGTGGCGTATACACCTATAAGCTTTTCTCCAATTGATTCATGTTGGGTCTGATTGGGAAGGTTGCTGTAAAGGAAATCAGGCAGATGGAGAGACTTCAGGAATGGCTTGACAGCCTTCCTGAAATTGCAAGGGAAAAAGAATCAGCGAATGTCCTGGCTTTCGTCTTTTTTGTTGAGTTGCTCTGGATGGAATCACAGATTCAATATTGATGGTTTTGCCAGTTTTATATAGAATTTTTGAAATGAAATCTGCTTACATAAGATGTGTGGTTTTCTTTTCTGTAATGTTTATAGCCAGTTATTTGATTGGATGCCATCTACAAATATACAAATTCAAGCCAGAAGATTTAATTTATTGGTATGTCATGGCTGTGATTGTAGGGAGTATGATATATCATCTTGAAAGGAAAGAGAGGAGAAAATTTTAACCGATGAGAAAATGAACAAAACATTTAATTGTAAAAACATTCTTGCTCTTGGTATATTAAGCACATTTCTTGGTGCTTTCCTTACTTTTACTATCACAGACAGCATACTAATGGTTCTTGGAGTTTTGGCTGGTAAAATTTTAAGCAGAAGGGTAATGAAAATGACATCGCACCGCCCGATTACGCCTAACAGGTGCATATCCGACTTCGCTAACGCTTCGTCCAAATTCCTCGCTACACTCGGAACTTCGGATATGCCCAAAACGTTATCGGAAATCGCCCGGAATAGGAGGGAAGAAACATGTTTAAGCTGAGATTTTATCGTGGCAATACGGAATATCAAAAAGAGAAAAATGAGAGAGTTTTGGAATTGCTTGAAGAAATCAAGAGAAAACAT
>JAOZGP010000019.1 GCA_027491735.1 Thermoproteota archaeon
GCTATACACTGCGGTCGGGGGCTGTAGTGACCCAGCCCGAAGGAGTGTGCATCACAAAGCTGCACACTACCCAACCTCCGTAAGGCTTCCGGTGGAAGCCCCCTAGAGGGCGAGGAGGTCACCATAAAAAGTATGAGGAAAAACAGTAACGAAATGATTGGTGAAGAGCCCTCTTCAGTACTCCCCAGCTTTTTTGAGCAGTTCATTCCATCGCTCATCTATCTGCCTTTGAAGCTCGTTGAGCAATTTTTCGTTTTCCGGTTTTAACAGGTGTTTGAACCTTCCTTGATACTTTATGTACTCCGAGACGGGCTTCTTCTTGGAGGGGTTCCTAGCTATAGCCTTACTCACGCTTGTCAACCTATACTCTCCTTCCACGACCTCGTAGAGAGGATGTACGCATGTCTCGACGGCAAGCTTGGCGACCTCTATCGTCTCGTTCTCCGCAACCCTCCACCCTCTTGGGCAGACCCCGAAGGCGTGTATGAAGGAGGGCATGTTCTCCAACCCCTTTCTGAACTTCTGTATCTCGTCCACCCAGAAGGCTGGAGACACTGTCGCAGCATAGGGTATCTTATGGGCTACGAAGATGTCTACTATGGGCTTCTTTGGCGCCAGTTTGCCCTTTATCTTTCTTCCCACAGGAGTGGTGGTCGTCCAGGCACCGAATGGAGTCCCCCCGGATCTCTGGATTCCTGTATTCATATAAGCCTCGTTATCGTAAAGAACGTACATGAACTTATCTCCCCTCTCGAAGGCCCCAGAGATCGATTGAAGCCCTATGTCATAGGTCCCTCCGTCACCTCCCACAACTATCACGTCGTAATCCATCTCCACATCGGGATCATCAGCGAACCTTTCTGAACGGACAAGTTTGTTTCTGGCAGCTACAACTCCTGAGGCGGTGGCAGCAGCATTCTCGAAGGCGTTGTGTATCCAAGGGACTTTCCAGGCAGTGTAGGGGAATATTGTCGTGGCTACCTCCACACATCCCGTAGCGTTTACAACGACTGTCGGTTTTCTCCTAGCCATCATGAGATGTCTCATGACTATCGCCGGCCCACATCCAGCACACAACCTATGCCCGGAAGTTATCCCAGGATCCTGGGCCATCTTCTTAGCTAGCTCCCTTACGTTAACTGCCATGACATCACCCCCTCACACCTCTCACTCTCAGAACTGGTTCAGGATTCTTCTCAGCCTCTATGATCTCCCTGAACACACTTTTTATCAGAGAAGGCGGCATATCTCTTCCTCCAAGCCCATAGACAAAGTCTATGAGGATAGGTCCCATCCTTCCGTAGAGATGGGCTGCGATGTCCAGATAAAGCTGCCCATAAGACCCGAAACTGATTCCTCTATCTAGGACACCGACAGCCGTCTTGTCCCTGAGCAGAGGTACTAGGCTCTCCTCAGGAAAGGGTCTGAACACCCTAACCCTCACAGAACCCACCTTGAAGCCCTCTTCTCTCAGATCATCTACGACTTCCTTCACAGTTCCCATAGTCGACCCGAGGCCTACGAGCAGGAAATCCGCATCGTCAGCTTTATATGGTTCGACAAACCCGTCTCCATAGAATCTACCGCTCAATTTGGCGTATTCATCATGCACCTCCTTTATAATCTTCTTAGCGTTCTTCATAGTCTCTATTTGCTGCATCTTATGCTCCATGTAGTAGTCGAACAGGTCGAGTGGTCCAAAGGTCAACGGATACCTGGGGTTCAACATCCTGTATACCTCCTTATCTCCGTGAATAGCTGGAACCTTGATCATGTCAACCCTCCTATAGCCGACGAACTCGCTCACGGCATAGTCATCCAGCACAGATACGTTTTGTAGTGTGTGTGTTATCAGAAAACCGTCCATCATCACCATGACAGGGAGCAACACATCAGGGTGCTCCGCTATCCTGAACGCCTGAATCACGTTGTCGTAAGCCTCCTGAGCATCCTCTGAGTATATCTGAATCCAACCAGAATCTCTGGCGCCCATACTGTCATTGTGATCACAGTGTATATTTATCGGACCTGAGGGAGCTCTGTTAGCTATGGCCATCACAACAGGAAGCCTGAGACTCGAGGTTATGTATAGGATCTCATGCATAAGCTGGAGCCCGTTTGCGGCAGTGGCTGTGAAGGTTCTGGCTCCCGCGGCTGATGCTCCAACACAAGCGCTTAGAGCACTGTGTTCGCTCTCAACCTTTATGAACTCCAGATCCACCTCTCCATCGTTTACGAACTTCGAGATTTTCTCAACTATTATTGTCTGCGGAGTTATCGGGTAGGCTGAGACAACGTCCACATTACACTGCTTCACAGCATAGGCAACAGCTTCATCACCATTCAAACCCATAATAACTTGCTTGACAGCAGTCATATTATCACCTCACCATCTTTATGGCCTTAACGGGGCATTCCTCTGCACATACTCCGCATCCCTTACAATACTCATAGTTAGGCTTGGGAACACCTTCGCCGTCCCACTCTATGGCGGAATCTGGGCAAAACATCCAGCAATTACCGCATTTCACACATTTCTCCTCATCTATGACTGGTCTGAAGACCTTCCAGTCACCGGTCCTATATTCAAGAGAGCTCAGAGGGACAACCCCTCCAATGGGGATCTCTCTCCATCCTTTAAGCTCGCTCATCCCATAACCACCTCCTCATAAGCCCTTCTTATGGCTCTGACGTTCTTCTCACCGACCTCTCCAGGCCATCTTTCCCTAACTGCTTCCAATATTCTCTCCATTGGAACCACAGGAACGGCCCTGATAAGGGCCCCGAGCATGGCTGTGTTCGTTGCAGGTCTGTCTATTTCCTCCAAGGCTATGGTTGTTGCATCCACTGCCCAGACCTTCACTGAGTGCTTAATGCCGAGCCTCTTTCTCAGATCTTGTGGCTCCTCCTCCGTGTTAACCACGAGATGTCCTCCATCCTTTATTCCTGCTAATATCCTCGTAGGATATTTCAACAACGTTGGATCGATCACTATGACCATGTGGGGCTCATATATACTGCAATGGAGGGTTATTGGCCTATCCGATATCCTGTTGTAACCCTCAAGCGGAGCGCCACCTCTCTCTGGTCCGAACTGTGGGAAAGATTGTGCATACTTTCCGGCCTTTATTGCTGCGAGAGCTAGCACGGCAGAACCACTCCAGACACCCTGGCCGCCTCTACCGTGCCATCTGATCTCCAACATGTTTAGGGCTCACCCGAAGATTTATCCCATTAAACGTAAAAAACTTGACGACTGTTGCGAGCACAGCGCGATAGAAAGCCGAGAGAAGTTGAGAATAGCTGCACAAAAAAACAATGTTGAGAATCAATAACTTCAATTTTTTTTCTACAACCGTACCTATTCGACACCTGATCACACCCTGCGGGAGCAGTTCCGACCTTCATGGACATTGACGGACGCCGGATCGAGATTTTTTAAAATAATTGTAAGATTCGATCCGGGATGTAAGATCCATTGGGGTGAAGCTGAGGTTTCCTATTTTCCTCCTCCAGAAGGGAGACTCGAGGTTTGTCTTGAAAGAGGATGAAAATAGTGACTCACTCTTGATGAACCCGAGAGGCTGGGATGTTTCCCAAGACCTATGTAGACTGAAACGAATCGTTCTCTCCTCAAGGTGATCGAATACGGTCGGATCACTCAAGTCGCATTGCGGAACCCAGCCTCCGCTCGGACTCATCAGCCAGACCTTACCAGGACCTCTCGTGTTGGGTGAAAACCTCACATAATGACTGTCTGCGCCAACATCCAACCTCAAGGATTTTCTTTTTTAACGAGCTCGATGTTCCTAGACGTGTTTGGACGTTACGCGAATCGAGAACGGATTCGAACCCTCACACCCTTTTTAAGTAACGCTTCGACAGTTCCTCTCGGGTAAGTGACTGATGTCCGACAGGATTATAGATGAAAGAACAGCTGAAGTTCTTCGCTCTAAGTTTAAGAAGGAGTTGAAGGATCCAGTAAGCCTGATCCTTTTCGTGGGTCGGAGAAACAAGGAATACTGCGACGCCGCCATCAAACTGCTCAGGGAGCTCTCGGATCTATCTTCCTTGCTAACTCTCGAGATCAGAGAGGATGATGGTGAGGCGAGAACCCCTGTGGTGCTAGTGGATCCAGACAGATACTCCATAAGGTACATAGGGTATCCTGGAGGATATGAGGCGTGGGCCTTCGTGGAGACCATATGTCTGGCAAGCAGACAAGATCCGGGGATATCTCCGGACGCTTTGAAAAAACTCAATCTAAGATCAAAGCTTAGATTAGTGACCTTTGTTACACCGGAATGTCCTCACTGTCCTCATCAAGTTCTCCTGATGAATAAGCTGGCAGTGGCTTTCCCAAAGATTGTTGAGGCTGAGTGTGTGGAGAGCTACGAGAATCCAGATCTGGCGGAGAAGCACGGGGTTACTGCAGTTCCACACACTCTTGTGATTGCCAGAGAGGGGATGCTTCTTGGTACGATAGTCGGCGCGCAACCGGAGGACATCGTTTTGGGAAAGATAGCATCGATGCTCTCCAGCTGAACATGATATTCATCTGTTGTCTGAAGTGAGAACATAAATCCCTTGACTTGGAGCGTCCAGATGATAACACATCGCATTCCGCGCTTGGGAACCTCTGGATCATCAGGGGCTGTTCAACCACAACGTTTTTACCTTGTACTGTACTCCAGCCTTCGGGGGATCTGGTGGCTGTGACAGTGCGGAGCATCTTATCCGACCTCTCTCGTGTCGAAGGAATAAGAGGGTGCGCAATTGTCAGCAAAGACGGCTTTATCATAGAGAAAGCACTACCCAGCGATTGCACAGTTGATTCTGATGAGCTCGCAGTCATGGTCACCACGTTGTATGGAACAGCTGAGATGATGGGATCCGAGCTTAAGGCCGGCGGGATAGATCTTATAAATATAGAATTTGGTGAAAGCCTTCTCCTAATTCAGGACCTAGGGGAGGCTCTGCTGGTAGTTATTTCAGAGAAACAAGCTCTACCAGGTAAGATAAGATTCGAGGTCAAGAAGTATAAAGACAAACTTAGGGAGGCCCTGCTAGCCTGAGGCTCTAATCCGTTGATGGGATCTGGTTTGTCGTTAGCTGTCCCACAGGAGGACAATTTATACCTGCTTTAGCGACGATCTTTGTAGATGAATGGCTGAGACGGCTAACCTGTCGGAGCTGTTGAAGCATCTATGAGATGGGAGCTCTCAGCGTAGGCTCGGAGCAGTTCGTACTGGCAGGCAGTTAGAACGGTAAGATCAGTCTACAATTCTGTAATCAATTGAACCCAGGAGTCAGAACTCGGCAAACTCATCAAGGTGCCCCTCAGGTGGTTGATCCGTCATCATCCTCCAAGTGCGTAACGCTGACGAGAAATTAAAAATTCTCAGTTGGAGATGTCTGTTGTTAAGGTGATGTTCCAGTGAAGATCAGAATGAGATTGTGGAATCTCCTATACAGGGCAGCAAACATAATCGAGATTCCCTTCTACAGAAGGTACCTGCGGAGCAAGGTGTTCAGTGATGAACTTCCCTCTCATGTTGGCATAATACTGGATGGAAACAGAAGGTTTGCGAGAAAACATGGACTAGGCTGGAAGGACAGCTATCGGCTTGGGGCTAGGAAGGTTGAGGAGATACTTGACTGGCTGGATGATCTGGGTGTGAGGCATGTGACCCTATATGCGTTCTCAACTGAAAACTTCTCCAGGCCTGATGATCAGGTCAAGGCAATATTCGAGGTAATCGATGAGGAGCTTGATAGAATGTTTGAGAGGCTTGATAGGTTTAAGAGGTCTGGGGTGAGGTTTAGAGCTCTAGGAAGGTTGGATCTCCTCCCTTTCTCAATAAAGGATAAGATAAGAAGGCTGGAAGAGGCCACTAAGGACTTCGGAAACAAATCAGTCAATCTAGCCATTGCTTATGGTGGGAGAACAGAAATAGTTGATGCTGTACGTAAGATAGCCGAAAAGGTAAGAGATGGGAAGCTCTCATCTGATGAAATAGACGAAAAAGTGATAAGAGATCACCTCTACGCCCCGGACCTTCCTGATCCGGATCTGATCATAAGGACCTCCGGAGAGGAGAGGTTGAGCAACTTCTTGCTCTGGGAGTCGGCCTATTCAGAATTATACTTCTGTGAAGCCTATCTACCGGAATTCAGGGAAATAGATCTCCTAAGAGCAATAAGGGACTATCAAAGAAGGCAGAGAAGAATGGGAAGCTAGCGCACGTGCCTTCCTCTGAGAACCAAAGATCCAAAGAGCAGGGCACCAACTCCTATCAGGATGAGGATCACACCCCCGAGATATCTCTCCATATGAATCATTGGGAAGAAGATCTCCAGAGCCCCCATTGCTATAAAAGATACACCGATTAGGCAAGAGATTAGAGCAAAACTCCAAGATCTAACCTTGATCTCAACCCTAGGCCCTTCTATCCTGACAAGGCTGGCCAAGATGAACCCTAAGCCCATACCTATCAAGGTGCCAGCACCGGTATTTCCCCAGATAATCCCTATTCCCATTCCTAAGAACATAGATCCCACAAATATCTCCCAAGACCACCTTCCACGACGCTCTCCTACCAAAACATCACCTCCGTTAGGATGCATCTAGAATGCTATATCGCTAGTATCTATCTATATAAGTGCAGCGTCATAACTCCCGTCCGCTACGTGGCTTACACACGAGATATCCTAGGGAGGATTATCCATTATAATGCATTATAATTAATTTATGGCAAGCCCTTTAGTGAGCGTCCTGTTGAGGTCGGCCAAGAGAACCTAGTGATCAAGATCCCATTGAGTCACATATGTGAGAGAAGGTCGCTAGGAGCTAGCAGGGAGGGAATTCTGAGAAAAGATTAAATATAAGATGAAATCATTTCTAGTAGGTCCTCTCGAATCGAGGGGACATGAGAAATAAGAGGGTGTGAATATGGCCAAGTACCTACCTCTTGCGCCCTTGTATAGAATAATAAAGGACTCCGGCGCTGAGAGAGTGAGCGATGCTGCTAGAGAGACCCTAGCCTACCATCTGGAGAAGTTTGCTGGCGAGGTAGCCAAGTACGCTGTCGATCTCGCCAGGCACGCCAAGAGGAAGACTGTTACTGAGGAGGACATAGAGCTAGCAGTCAGTGCCATCTGGAGGAAATAAGAAAGAGGGGAGCTGGAGCCCAAAAAGGCTCCAGCGCCGGGGTCCTCATTTTTTTTTTTGAATTGACAGCAGGCCAGTATTAGTTCTAGGAACTTTAAACCTTTAGCTCCAGTAGAATGCTAGTCTCCTTTTCGGTTAATATTTAACTAACTGGAAGTATAGCATGACTCAATAAGAAGGAGCTGCAGAATGCTTAAGTGGAGGTTCACAACATCCGCACAAAGTTTCGGAGATAATCTTTAATGAGGCTGTTAAACATGTGCTGAGATTGTAATGAGAGATTTAAAGTGTACTATTTAACTCATTAACACAAAAAACCTGAGAAGAAGGCCTAAAGGGATGGAACTCCAGAAAGCTCCAATTCTTCGTAGAGCACAAGGCTAAATGAAGCAGTTCAAACCGGGATATGTTAATCCTCGCAGAACCTCGCTCTGCTTGATATGTGGAAGTGAGCTAAGCCCGAATGGGTACCGATACTGAAATGTCAAAATTGTGGCTTTGAAGCTGGTAGGGATGCTATTGGAAGTTGAAACATCCGTTTGAGATGGCTAAGAGATGCGAGGAGCTCCCGTTCCTCCCAAAATCTCACCGATGATCCCTGAGATTGGAAGATTCTCCACTACTAAAAGTTTCACTTGCTCCATAGGTAGAGGAAAACTAAAACGGGCCCTGTTCCTCCCGAATGCTTCCTGATGGGGTCTAACTAGTGGACGAAACGGAAGAAATCCTCAAGATGGCTGAAAATTGTTAAAAATTGCTTAAGGTATCTTGAAATGGTGATCCGAATGGCTGTTGATAAGAGCAAACTAAACTTTGATGTCCAGCCACATATAGGAGTCAAGAAGGGGGATCTGACCGAGATCGTTCTGCTCTCAGGGGATCCGGGTAGGGTAGAGGTCGTCGCTTCTTTCTTGGAGGACGTTGTGAGGATCGGGGGAAGGAGAGGCTTCATCGGATACAGAGGAAGGTACAGAAGCACTCCCGTATCTGTTATGACAACTCATATGGGAGGCCCTTCAGCAGCCATAGCTTGTGAGGAGCTAATAAGAGCAGGTGCCCGAGTCCTTATAAGGATAGGCACCTGCGGAGCAGTTAGAGAGGAGATAGAAGTAGGAGACCTGGTAATAGCCATGTCAGCGACTCCCGATGGGACATCAAGAGCTTATGTGAATGAACCATTCTGTCCAACTTCGTCATTTGAGGTGGTTGAATCCCTCGTGAGAGCTGCTAGATCGCTGGGTGAGAGGTTCTGGGTTGGAGCTGTCAGGTCTTGGGATGCTTTCTACTCAGAAACTCCTGATGAAATAGTTAAGTGGAGTAGAAGAGGTGTTCTCGCCTTCGAGATGGAGGACTCAGCCATATTCACAGTTGCTATGCTAAGGGGAGTCAAGGCTGGAGCAATACACGCCGTAAACGGTAACTTGATCAAGGGAATACAGTTTGCTGCTGAGTCAAAGCAGCTGAATACTACCAAGAGGATGATAAAAACCGCTCTTGAAGCCGTCACTCTCATAAATTCTAGCATGTGAACTGCCTCCATCGTTAACGGCAGGAATTCCCACTTTATAGAGAAGGCTTACTCCTCAATCATCGTTTTAGTGGTAACAAGGAGCAGAGATTTTCTCTACACAGACTTTCAGGACTATCCCAGCCTCCATATCTACCGGTGTATTGGTCAGGGATTATACAAGCTTATTGGCTTTCATCCTCTCCGTAAACGAGGAGGCCTCCTATCGATAGAGTTAAATATCCTACATCGACCAGTACCGTGAGGCCATGGCCGTACGCCACAGTCAGGGAGTTTCGATGGTCAAACTCAAGGGAAGCAGCTCTGTTGTACACTCCTCAGGTCCATGAGGCCTTATGGTGACCTCCTCGCCCTCTAGGGGGCTTCCACCGGAAGCCTTACGGAGGTTGGGTAGTGTGCAGCTTTGTGATGCACACTCCTTCGGGCTGGGTCACTACAGCCCCCGACCGCAGTGTATAGC